>CAKMZU010000017.1:16882-20754 GCA_929200485.1 uncultured Gammaproteobacteria bacterium
AATCCTGACGGTTGCACTCTAACTTTTAAAGTTAATTCTGTCACTGAAAATACTCAAAAAAATATGAACTAAATTCGTATTATGGGTATCTAATTTAATCCTGTTACAGTTCACATGTTCATCATACGAAATTAACGAGGAAAAAATGACAGCCCAAGTTATTCAATCTAGAGCGGCTGTGGCCTGGAAAGTTGGCGAGCCACTGAGTCTTGAAACTGTTGATGTGATGCCACCGCAAAAAGGCGAAGTTCGCATTAAGATTATCGCTACCGGCGTATGTCATACAGATGCATTCACGCTATCAGGCGATGACCCTGAGGGCATTTTTCCTTGTATTCTAGGCCATGAAGGTGGTGGCATTATCGAATCTGTCGGAGAAGGCGTCACAAGCCTTAAGGTGGGTGATCACGTCATCCCCCTTTATACGCCAGAATGCGGTGAATGCGAATACTGTCTCTCAGGCAAAACGAATCTCTGCCAAAAGATTCGTGAAACACAGGGTAAAGGTTTGATGCCTGATGGTACGACTCGATTCTCAAAAGATGGCAAACCTATTTTTCATTATATGGGTACATCGACTTTTTCTGAATACACTGTTTTACCCGAAATTGCCGTTGCAAAAATTACACCGGATGCTCCTTTGGAAGAAGTATGCCTCATAGGCTGTGGTATAACGACAGGTATGGGAGCCGTCATGAATACGGCGAAAGTCGAAGACGGGGCAACGGTGGCTATTTTTGGTGCTGGCGGTATTGGGTTATCGGCAGTTTTAGGCGCAGTGATGGCAAAAGCCTCGCGCATTCTGGTCATTGATATTAATGAAAGTAAATTTGATTTAGCACGTAAATTAGGTGCAACAGAATGCATCAATCCCAAGGACTATGACAAACCTATCCAAGAGGTTATCGTTGATTTAACTGGCGGTGTCGATTACTCGTTCGAATGCATAGGCAACGTTGATATTATGCGATCTGCGCTTGAGTGTTGTCACAAAGGCTGGGGAGAGTCTGTCATTATTGGTGTGGCAGCAGCCGGTAAAGAAATTTCAACACGCCCTTTTCAGCTTGTCACTGGGCGAGTATGGCGAGGTTCTGCGTTTGGTGGAGTAAAAGGTCGTTCGGAATTGCCTGGCTACGTAGATCGATATATGGCTGGCGAGTTTAAGATAGATGACTTTATTACGCACAACATGCCACTCGAACAAATCAATGATGCTTTTACGCTTTTACATGAAGGAAAAAGTATCCGTACTGTTATTCATTTCAACAACTGAATCAACTGTAGATAGATAGTAATCATTAGCTTATCTAACACAATACCTCTTAACTGACCGAAAGGATATGAAAATGAAAGCAGCCGTAGCGCATGAATTCAACACGCCTCTGACCATTGATGATGTGCCCATACCGGCAATCAATGAAAATCAGGTATTGGTTAATATTAAAGCCTCTGGTGTTTGTCATACCGACATCCATGCAGTCCACGGTGATTGGCCTGTCAAACCTAAAATGCCCTTAATCCCTGGGCATGAAGGGGTTGGTGTCATCACCGAAGTGGGCTCTAATGTTTCTCACCTTAAAGTCGGTGATCGTGTAGGCATTCCCTTTCTTCACATTGCCTGCGGGCATTGTGATTATTGCCTTGAAGGAAAAGAAACCATTTGCCCTGACTGTAAATACACGGGCTATCATATAGATGGTGGCTATGCAGATTACTGTCGTGCTGAAGCAGACTACGTGGTAAAAATACCTGATAATATAGGTTTTATTGAAGCAGCCCCTTTATTTTGTGCAGGCGTCACGACTTATAAAGCGTTGAAGGTGAGTAAAGCGAAGCCGGGGGATTGGGTGTCTATCGTTGGTGCTGGTGGGCTTGGGCATCTAGCCATTCAGTATGCCGTTGCTATGGGGCTCAATGTTATCGCTGTTGATACCGGAGAAGATAGGAAAAAGCTGTCCCTTGAGCTAGGCGCATCGCACTTTATTGACTTTATGGATGGTAAGCCTGATGAAGAAATACAGTCTCTATTGCATACCGGTGTCCATGCCTCCATTTGTACGGCCGTTTCTGAGCAAGGCTTCGAAAGTGCCTATGCATCGGTCCGCAGAGGCGGGACATTAGTGCTTGTAGGCTTACCCCCAGATGATATGCCCTTGCCTATTTTTGACACCGTGATCAATGGCATTACTGTTGTTGGGTCAATTGTAGGTACACGCAGAGACCTTGAAGAATGTTTAGATTTTGCCTCACGAGGGAAAATTAAAACAGACATTCAGGTTCGTGAATTAGATGAAATTAACCAGATTTTTGATGAGCTCGATTCAGGGAATATTACAGGTAGAATTGTATTAGATCTTCATTAATTTGATTGATTTCGATTGATTGCGTCGGGCATGCATTTGCCTGACTCTTTAGTTACTTTTTTCTAGATCCCAAAAAAAAGCCATAATCATATGGCCGAGGTTTATGGGTAATTTTTTGAGGTAATTTCAAGCCAGCTAATTTGGTTAACACCGATTAGATCTTGGTCAACGCTGAGAACCCTCAGTCCTTAATTAAGTGCTCAGCAGCATTTTTACCTTTCACCTATCGCCTACCGATCGCAAGATGACTTCGAGATTTCGTCCTGACATCCCTCAGGTTAATTTTCAGGATACATGTAAGCTTTCCAGTGATTGGCGTTGCCTAATTTGGATCGATATGGTGCCTGGATGAGGACAATGGGTTTTTCTTTAGGATCATCAGCAAATTCATGGAATGCTTCTGTTTGATATTTATCATCTCCGGTCTGTGTGGTTTGCTTAACAAGCAATAAGTTTCGTTTTTGCTTTTGGGCCCACAAGATAGCATGATATGCGTCAAGCGCTACCATGCCCCTGTCTGGATCTTCACCTGGATATCCTGCCCATCGAATGTTTGGGTTATTGAGTCTTCTCTGAAGAAAACCCTCTTTGTTTTGTCGCATGCGTTCTGATGCTTCTTTGAGGTTTTTGGATCGCGTATTGTGCATTACTGAGCTTACATCAAGGATCATATTATCTATATCACTTTCACTAATTGCACCATCGCTATTAACAAGTCCTCCAGGTCCTTTTTTCAACTTTGAACGATCCACTTTTCCAGTAGCAGCACAAAGCGCTGCAAAGCCACATTTCCCTGCATCAGGGTCGAAGATTGTTGAGCCGTGATCTATATCTAGTTCGATTTTTTTTGAGGAGCCTTCCTTATCTGGGCGTGCGAACTTAACTGGCTTCCTTGGCTTGCCAGGCTCACCTACTGAAGGCGTTGCATCAGCTTGAAGTTGATTAGGAACACTTCTAAGCTCACCAGGGTCATTAGCCTCCGGCAGGGTTTTATTCTTATCCCATAATGTTTTCAAAGCAATTCCACCAAAAATAGCGGCAGGAAAAGCTATTAGTGTGCCAATAGCCGCTTTTTCTTTTCTAGAAAGTTCGGCTTGTGCATCGATAACAAATGATGAAATAAAAAAAACAAAAATAAGTAATTTTATATACATTCCTTTTCACCCAGATAAAAAATAGATGCTTATTTGATGTTTTCAGTAGAAGAAGTTTCTTTATTTACCATTAATTAATAGTGTCTTGTTATCTCAGCATTCGTTGAGAAACGGATAAAAATATCGACAAATTCTTTGTATTAGAAACGTTATCAGATATTTATCCCCTTGCAAATCAAGGACTTTAAGCATATCGGCGTTGATAATATTACAAGAGCAAAGGATATGACTATATGTCCATCGTGTGGATATGATTAGAGTTAATTAATCTGGGTTGAGACAGTCAATGACGCTAAAACCTCTACATCCTTCCTGAAAAATCTGCCATCAGAAACGGCTGATAATATAAAGGACA
>CAKMZU010000018.1:0-1072 GCA_929200485.1 uncultured Gammaproteobacteria bacterium
CGTGAAGAGTTAACACACAAATAATCGTTGAAGCCATTATGAAAGAGACATTTTGATTTTTGAACGCTTCAGGTAATCGTTTGAATACAAAAACAAAGCAAGCTAGCATGAGAACAAACATGCACCCTGCTCCAAGCACTCCCCATTCAACCAAAAATTGAATAATAAAATTATGCGGCTGATCATCGTACACTCGTTCAGGAATAAAGAAATACCCATAAGGACCCAGTCCCAACCAAGGCTCCGCCCAAAAAGCCTTTAACGACATCATCCACATATTCATGCGACCTGTGGTTAATCGATTAAGGTCGACCGATTCTGTGCTAATCGATTGTGCCCCGGTGGTTTGGGCAGCTGCGGCTTTAATCTGCGCAGCATCAGCCACAGAACGAGCAATACCATTCCATGGGTAAACACTTAAGAATTCAGCTGTGATAAATGCGAGAATGAACAGCAACCCAATAAGTGCAAGCGATTTTATTGGATTGCTTCTATTCGCAACACTGAAAAAACCAATCAACATCAGACTAGTCACAGCAACTGAAGCAATAGCTGCCCTGCCCCCAGCCCAAAAAATAAAACTAAGCCCCATCCAAATCGCCAAAACCATCATCAATTGAAACGATCTGGCTTCAGGTTTTTTAACCAGCCACCAAGATAAAAAGCTCATGGAAATAACACAGGCCAAGTTGCCTTGATCGCGAATATGCGGCGCAAATGGCGGCTCACTAAACCAATCCTGGCTACTGATAACAAATTGATGGTAATACAAAAACTGCACAGCCAAGAGCACAACAAATCCTAAAGCCAAGCCTATAATCAATTTTTCTATTCGAATGAAACCCTGCATATGGCACCTGGCCACCATAAAAACAAATGCCAACAGAAGTAAATCATAGATATACCGCAAGGTACTCATCTGATACTGACGCACTGAGGTACTTGGGTCGACCCATACTTTCAAAAATGACAAACTAACGAATAGCAGCCAGGCCACTACCCCAAAAAAAATCCATTTATTCTGACTAAAAAGCGTTCGCAAAACCCCTCGGTTAACCTTAACCAAACTTAG
>CAKMZU010000018.1:1082-5429 GCA_929200485.1 uncultured Gammaproteobacteria bacterium
GCGTTAACCCCGACAGCATCAGCAGGTAAAAAAGGTAATATGTGAAATCTGGTAAAAAGAAGGCAACAGTAAAGCAAAAAGCCCAAAGCGCTGAAGCCAAAATACCAAAGCGGGATAAGCTTTCGGCGTGGCTTGCATAGGCAGCAGTCGAATTCATGGTTTCTTCTCAAATACCACTATCCAAGAGCGAGCAAATCCCGGATAAATTAATTTATAAGGCATTGAGACTTCCCAATGCCATTTCCTTTGCAAACCACTGAACTGATAATTCGTCAGAAAACGCGGATCATTGACTAAAGCCGTTTCCCCAGACCAATAATCTGGCGTAAAGTCTTCGTTATTCACACCAGGGTCTGTGCGTGTATTTAACACAATCAAATCTGGTTTAAGAGATAAAACGTAATCATGATCATATTTTTCATGCACCAAGCCTTCAGATTTCGCTATGGCTTTGTTGTTTAAACCCACCATATCAATAATGATAGATTCGTTTAGCGCATACGGTAGAGCACCTGCATGATTCACCGCAATGACTAAATCTTGAGTGTTGTATTTATTTCGAATCTCTTCAGCTAAATCGATTGAAACACGCGTCATTTCGCCTTCCTGATAATAAACCTCAGGAAGAGTTGAACCTTGTAGCGCGCCAACGGTATCTTTTGGCAGTACCCAAATCAACACCAAGGGCAAAAAAGCGACACAAATAAGTCCCTTGATGAAGATTTTGCTTTCAAACAACCACAGACTAGCTAACACCACAACTAAAGGAATCACTGGCAATAACAATCTAAAGTGAATCATCCAATCACCGCCACCAGCAATCACAAAACTTAGCAACCAGCTGGAAAGCCCCAATACCATGAGCGCACTTCTCTGAGCGTTTTTAAAATAAGCGATCCAACAAACGACCCATAATAAAAGAATAGGGGAGGCATATACCAAACCACGGAATGATTGCTCAACGATTTCCCCGGTGGCTTTGGCATAAAACGTATTCGGTAACGGCAATTCATACATAGCTAATCGAAAAATCATCCAGATCAACAAAGGTATTGACGCTAACATCACGCTTTTAATCTTAAGTGGCGTAGGGCTAACTAAACGATCGCTTATCAACAGCAAAGGCAGTAAAAATAACCCTTCAGGTCTCGCCAGACTTATACTGGCAAGCCAAAAAACCTTGTTTTTATTAGTGACAAAAGCCACGGCCAGCCAAATCACAATCGCCATAACCATGGGTGTTTCTAACCCGGAAGTCGACCAATAATGAAAACCTGTGATAAGGATGAGAATAAAACAGGGGAGCGTCGCTTTATTGATGGATAAACCCAGCACTCGCCCTAACCGCCAAGTCCCCCAAATAGTTATCAACGCACAACCTAACCCCAGAAACTTGGATACAAAAACAACAGAGAGTCCAGTCGCTGATAGCGCAGTTAGCAATAAAAACCATAAAGGCGAAGAATAACCTTCAACCATATCCAGCCCAGCAGACCAGCGCCCAAAATGGCCATCTAACGCCTGAGAGACATAGCGAAAATAGATATAGCCATCATCCCCAATTTGCCAAAAATAGTAATGGGAGAATAGGCTGAACAGCAAAAATAAAGGCAAAAACAGCCAGTATTTGGCTAGAATCCCTTGAGCCAAATAACCATGAAAAATACGCAAAACAAATGTCTTTTTATTATTGTTAATTGCAACCCATTCTATAAAAGCGCGATTTATCTGTCAGCTTTTATCCTTTGCTTTGGGGATAAGATCACTTTGAGTGACTGCATTTATCACGATTGGGGACAGAGGCGATTCAATAAAGTCGTAGGCGGCAAGGTAAAAATCCCGCCATGCGGGATTCAAACCTACAGTATGGTTAGCTATTTTTAACCAAGGCTTTGACACATTCAATATAGGGTTTTAGCTTTTTAGATACCTCATTTTTTTCTTTGGGGTCTGACTCTTTCATTTTGCCGTCTGAGATTTCAATTTTACCATTGAACGTTTCAACCTTCCCTCGGCTTATATTGGCTGTAATTTTCAGCTCATATTGCCCATCTGCGGGTAAAAGTGATGAACAACTTTCAATGGTATTGTGTTTATTGTCTGCAGCAAATACACAACAACCCAAAACCAATGGGCTATATAGTATTAGATTCTTTAAGAACATGTTTGACCTCTTTCTAGTTCAAATTAAGAAAAAAAAACCTTGTTTGTTGAACCATCTTCCCGTTGATAAAAAATGATAGCGGCAAGCCCTAAATACCTTTGTATTTTTTTGCCAAGGTTAAAATGGCTTCGATTTCTACATCGACCGCTTTTGGCAGAGCAGCCACTTGAACACAGGCGCGGGCAGGGTAGGGTTCTTGTAAATATTCCTTCATTACGGCATTCACCGCATCAAAATTTCCAAGATCGGTAAGTGAGATATTAATTTTCACCGCATCATTCAGCGAAGCACCTGCCGCTTGCGCAATCGCACTTAAATTCTTAAACACTTGATCAGTTTGTGCAGTAATATCCCCATCAACTAAAGTCATCGCACCTGGAATCAGCGGAATTTGACCAGAAATATAAAGCGTATCGCCTGCTCTAACTGCTTGGGAGTAGGGGCCAAGAGCCGCCGGCGCATCATCGGTATGAATAACATTTTTAGACATAACAACACCTGAGAATTAATGATTAGAAGTCTTGACACGGTTGACTCGCGTCACTGATTTAATGTTTTTAATATGTCGCATGATGCGCGCTAAATGTACCCTATCACGTACATTAATTGAAATGTCCACTCGGCTATGGAATGCATCTAAATCCAGTACATTAATGCTCTCGATATTTGTATCCAGGCTATTGATTTTCGTTGCCAGCGTTGCGATCAATCCACGCTCATGTTTTATTCCAACGCGAATTGGCACCGTAAATTCACCTTCGACCTGATCATTCCAGACCAGTTCGATAATCTTGTCTTTTTTACGTCGCTCTTCACTGACTTGCTGGCAATGATCAACATGGACAAGCACGCCGCGCCCAACATGAAAGTGCCCTAAAATCGAATCGCCCGGAATAGGGTGGCAACATTTGGCATACTTGATAATCATGCCTTCTGTGCCTTTTATCACTAGCGCTTTATTCTCTTTTTCTTGTTCTGCCAAGCCATCCGGTAATAATTGCTTCGCCGTGAGATAAGCCACACGATTACCCATGCCAATATCCTGGAAAATAGATGCCATACTTTCCAAACCTGTCGCGGTAATCAGCCCTTCAATCGCCTGGGGTGTTATCTCATCCAGGGAAGTATCGAAGCTCAGCAAAGCTTTTTCAAGAAGACTCTTACCGAGCTCCTGACTTTGTTCTGCCTGTTGATTCTTTAACACATGTCGGATATTGCTGCGCGCTTTACCGGTAACCACAAAATCTAACCAAACAGGGTTTGGACCTGCATTAACACTGGTAATAATGTCGACCGTTTGACCACTTTCAAGCGGTTGAGATAACGAAGACAGCCTGCGGTTGATATAACAACCCACGCATTGATTACCAAGATCGGTATGTAATGCATAAGCAAAATCGATAGCGGTTGCGCCATTGGGCAATTCAAGAATCTTGCCTTTGGGTGTAAAAACGTAAACCTCGTCAGGAAACAGATCAATTTTAACGTTTTCAATAAATTCCAGGGAGTTACCGGTGCGCTCCTGCATCTCCAACAGCCCCTGCACCCATTGGCGTGCACGGTTATGACTGCTGCTTACCGACTCAGAAACTTCACTACCTTCTTTGTATAACCAATGTGCTGCAATACCGGTATTCGCCATATCTTCCATCTCTTCGGTGCGAATTTGCACTTCGATAGGAATGCCATGCCGACCAATCAAAATGGTGTGTAATGACTGATAACCATTAGATTTAGGAATGGCGATATAATCTTTAAACTGACCCGGTACCGGCTTAAACAGGGCATGCATTGCCCCCAGAGCCCGGTAGCAGGTGCCGACATCATTAACAATCACCCTGAAGCCAAAAACATCCATAATTTCTTTGAAGGATTTACCCGAACTTTTCATCTTCTGATAAATGCTATAAAGATGTTTTTCACGGCCAACAACACGGGCTTTGATATTTTCACTTTCAAGGTATTCAGCCATAATCACTCGGCTTTTTTCAACTAACGCCTCGCGTACATCACGAATGCCATTTAATGCAGCCAATATGCGAGATGCTCGCATCGGATGAACGCCAAAAAAACACAAGTCTTCCAGCTCAATGCGAATATCATTCATGCCTAAGCGATTCGCGATTGGCGAATAAATCTCCAGCGTTTCCTTGCTGATGCGCCGGCGCTTCTCGGGTTTAAGC
>CAKMZU010000018.1:5439-7583 GCA_929200485.1 uncultured Gammaproteobacteria bacterium
GGTTTAAGCACACCAATGGTTCGCATGTTATGAAGCCTGTCGGCTAGTTTCACCATAATGACACGAATATCATTGGCCATGGCCATAGCCATTTTCTGAAAATTCTCGGCCTGTGCTTCCGCATGTGTCATAAATTCGATTTGCGTCAATTTACTAACGCCATCAACTAAACCTGCGACAGCTTCCCCAAATTGTTCTGTTAAAGCTTCTTTGGTAATACCTGTATCTTCAAT
Source organism: uncultured Gammaproteobacteria bacterium (assembly GCA_929200485.1). Taxonomy (GTDB): domain Bacteria; phylum Pseudomonadota; class Gammaproteobacteria; order Pseudomonadales; family DT-91; genus CAKMZU01. The sequence goes on from CAKMZU010000018.1 coordinate 5,673, forward strand.
CACATCATGGAGCATCGCGGATTGTAGACTTTGATGGTCCATACGCATATCAGCAAGAATATATGCAACACTTAATGGGTGGGTGACATAAGGCTCGCCACTTCGACGAATTTGATTATCGTGCGCTTGTTCAGCGTAATAATAGGCACGCTTAACCTGGTCAACCTGGTCAGGCGAGAGGTATTCGGAAATTTTTTCAGCAAGATCCAGGATAGACAACATGCGGCCACCTCAATATTGGGTAATCAAACAAGGTGACCTGAAAGAAAAAACTGGCAGTTTACTTTTGTATAAATCGGTAAGTCTGCGATTTGTCCTGCCATACGTAAAGCTTAAGCTTAGCCACCCACTCAAATGGATGAGTGACACAACAGGCCGTAAGCAGGACATGAGATTAGATGAAGCTGTGTGAAACGATGGAGTCAACTTCCTCTTCCGTTTTTTCAATACCATCAACGGTCACCAGCTCTTCTTCGATTTCTCTAAGCGCGATGACCGTCGGTTTATCACCTTCCTCTGGCAATAAAGGTGCATGCCCACCTGTAGCAATTTGTCTTGCTCTTTTTGATGCAACCAAAATTAATTCAAATCGGTTATCAACTTTATCAAGACAATCTTCAACGGTTATTCTGGCCATTACTTTGCACCCAAAAAATACTATAAAGGCCTAATTGTAAGCGATCCTTGCCCGACTTACCACTTTAATGATCAGAAACAAGGCGACGCAAAGGGGGAAACTATTGAAGCAATTCACCAATTAATGACTGATGTTTAACCTTTTGCAGGGATGTGCCTAATCTTACCGCCTCGATGATCGAGCGAAGCTCGCTAAGTGCTTGATCAAAATCATCATTCACAACAAGAAAGTCTGCGACATCAAAGTGTCTAATTTCATCTTGTGCTTTTTTCATTCGCAGCGCTATGGTGTCTGCGCTATCCTGGGATCTGGATTCTAAACGCTGCTTTAAGGTTTCAATACTCGGAGGCAAGATAAAAATAGTGGTGCAGTCCATTAACTTGGCAACTTGCTGAACCCCTTGCCAATCAATTTCCAGAATGACGTCTTTACCTTGGATCAATTGCGCTTTTACCCACTCCATTGATGTACCATAACAATTACCGAAAACTTCAGCGTGCTCTAAAAACACACCATCTTTCACCATTGCCTGGAATAAAGGCTTTTCAATGAAATGGTAATGCGTTCCGTGCACTTCGCCTTCTCTTTTAGTTCGTGTGGTATGTGAGATGGAGACTTGTAATGCTTCATCATTCGCATCAAGGGCATTAACTAAACTGGTCTTCCCTGCACCTGAAGGGGCTGAAATTACAAAGAGGCTGGCTTTGAATGATGAGGAGCTCATGAAAATTCGATCTTACCTATAATTAATTCAACATTTTAACAGGCAAATCAATACTTTGTCATGGCATTAACGGCGTTTAACCTAACTTACCCATTTCCCTTTTGCCAATCACTAGTCTTAGAGGGCACTTTGATATAAAGAGGAAAAATAATGAAGCCACTCCAGATCCTAGCCATGCCATTGTTGCTAGTTCTTCCTGTCACTCTGACTGCTGAAACGCCCACTGAACAAACAGTAACACCGGATACTTCCACTGAGATGTCGGTAACCAAAGACGTCAAGGAATCGAAAAAACCACTGAAAAAACGCAAGATGTCTAAAAAGCGTAAATATCGCATGGAAAATCATGGCAAAGGTCACTTAAAAAAAGCTGAAATGCTTGAAAAAAAGCGAAGCCGCATGACCGATGAAGAACGTACCCTATTCGATAAAAAAATGGCTGACCGAAAAGCAAAAAAAGAAGCATTTAAAAAAATGTCTCCCGAAAGCAAAAAAGCATTCATTGCAGAGAAACATGAAAAACGTAAAGCGATGAAACAAGGTATGAAAG
>CAKMZU010000018.1:7593-11480 GCA_929200485.1 uncultured Gammaproteobacteria bacterium
GTATGAAAGATTCAGGCATGGTAAAAAAAGATAAAAAAATGCCTATCAAAATGAAACCAATCCACGCCAAAAAACAGTTACGCTCTCACTAAATACTGACCAACAAGCATCTTCGGGTGCCTGTTTATCTTTTACAATGACGCATGAAAATAATACTAACTTGCCTATTTTTTTTATTAACCCCCTCTTTAATCGCTTCGCCTTTGTTTATCGAAGCAGGCGTTGGCATTACCCCTTCTAGTTATCTTTTCAGTGATGATGAAAAGTCTTATCTGCAAATTGAAAACGAAGTTTTTCTTAATTGGGATTTTACAAGCAAATGGTCTGCTTCAGGCGGCATTGCCTACAGCCAGGCTGCGGACACCATTCAATCTGTGACCACGCAAGCGCAGTCGGGCAGTACGTATTTTGCGTTAAGCTTTCATGAAAACAACTATCAGTTATCGTCCTCCATCCAGATTGGTCAGGATAAATACCTGCAAGATAACCCAACCGCAGAGATTGACATTCCAAAAACACAAGATAAAAACGAACATTTTCAAATCGACATCAATTACCATCACTTTTTCAGTCTCGAGAATTATTTTATCAGTTTAGGCTCCGGCTTAATCTTGCATCAGGGGTCATCCCAGTCCGTAGAAGACTATGAACAGCTAACAGCCATCTACAATGCGCATTATATCGACCACTGGAAAAGCAACCGACTTTTATTTGACTTGCAACTTAGCAGTGCGCTCTCTCGATTGTTTATCGTCAATAATCAATTTACGGTTATTCCAAGCCTTAGCTGGCAGTATACGCTGGGACTTTTTGAGCGCAATCAAAGCCTGTTTGAAAGTCAAATTCAAAATGAGAGCAATCCTCTAGACAGTGAATATACCCTCGAGAATGATCTGGGAAGCCAACAAAACTACGTTACTGCACGCATCCAGTTCAACTGGCGATCGCTGTCAATGAACCTTTCATCCAGCGTTGATATTGAAGAGTCTGACAAATACCCGGTTAGCCTGCGCTGTTACTGGCAACATCAATTCTAAATTGAAAGAACTGTCATCATTTGAAAGAATCTTTCGGCTCTTCAGCAAAAAAAAGAATTCGATCAATTATTGACAGGTCACTTTTAAGAATTCTTCTTCCAAGAACAAATGCCTAGCAGGCGATCACTTTTTTTCATCGAATTAGGGTTTAGCTATTTACTAATCCCTAAGCTTCCTTTAAAAGCAGGTTAAGTTTTCAACTAGTCCATTGCTTGTGATATTAACTCGGCTTTTCCATAGCTTTAAGAATCCAATTGCTCCTGTGCTGATCGGTGTTGTTGGCATTGTTTTACTTTTGCCTTCATTATTTGCTGGTTTTTTTGGCGATGATTACAACTTTTACGCCTTAATCTTTAATAAAGATAACCAACACATTTTAACTAACAATCTTTCCCTGCATGATCTGTTTACTTTTTTAACCGGAGACACGCCAAGAACGCAGACACTCATCGATTATGGTCTAATCCCCTGGTGGATAGACAAAGACATGAAAGCTGTCTTTTTCAGGCCACTCACTGAAATGACCCATTTGTTTGATTTTTATATCTTACAAAAACCATGGTTAATGCATTTTCATAATTTATTCTGGTATGGATTGTTGTTATGGGCTGTTTTCCATCTCTATAGTACATTCACCAAGATTCGCCCTGTGGCTATATTAGGTTTTTTGTTTTTTGCTGTTGATGCGACTCATGCTTTTACCGTCGCCTGGATTGCCAATCGCAATGCTATCATCGCTAGTTTTTTTATCGTTGTTGCGCTTATTTTCCATCACAAGTTTCGGCAAGAAAAACACATTCGCCATCAATTATTCAGCTTGCTGTTTATATTATTCGGTTTATTGTCCGGTGAAATCGCACTGAGTATTGCACCCATTTTATTTGCGTATGCGTGTTTTTATGAAGATCGCAAGCAAACAACCTGGTTTAGTTCATTCCAATCATTATTACCCGCAGCCCTGTTAATTTTTCTCTGGCTTATTTTCTACAAGACCTCAGGATTTGGTGCAAAATCTAACGGAGGCTACTACCTTGACGCGATAGGGCAGCCTCTTCAGTTTATTATTATGCTATTCGAACGTTTGCCAGCGGCTATTAACATGCAGTTTCAACCTTTGCCAGCATTTCATTTTCCTGCACTTGAAACCTTTAACGCCATTAGCGGATGGGTCATTATGGCAACACTGATTGCGGGCATCTGGCTAATTAAAAATCGACTATATAACTTTTGTTTGAGCGCTAACCTACTATCGCTCATCCCCGTATTAAGCGTTGAAGCGCAAGAGAGAAACTTTATGGTTGCAGGCATATTTTCCTCACTCATGCTTGCCGCAGTTCTTTATCGACTCGTTATTCAAGTCCGTTTTCGGCTTTTGTTAAGAACACTTGCTTTCATCATCGGTTTTGGCCATCTATTCGCATCCCTGCTGCTAACCCCCATTTATGCCTATGCACCGAGACTTTTGGATAACCCAGGAAAAGTTGCAGCGCTGTCATTGCCGGATAATCTGACGCCATATAAAGCCGTATTTACCATTGGCAATTCGGTTTTTGATGCTAGCAAAACAAATGGCGTTAGATACTATTTTCATGGCACGCCTTTTAGCCCAATCATTAACTTAACTGCCTTTCATGATAATTTAACAACGTCCTTCAATAAGGACGGCCTGACAATTAAAAGAGAACAAGGTTTATTATCCGAGTTGGATTTATTATTTAGAAATACAAAACTAAAACCATTCGTATTAAACGAATTCTTTCAGCTAGGTAATGGTTGTTCAATTGTGGTCAAAGCATTGACCACATCGAATATCCCTTCTGAAATAACGTTAGATTGTAATGAACCAATGCACCATTATGGCTTTTACACCATTAATGGAAAAGGCTTATTCATCCCGCTTACTAAATAAAAATATTTGATCATTATTGTACTTTTATAATTATGACTAGAGCTTAGATGTAAAAAATTAGCATTAACCTCTAAGCGAAGTTAACAATGTCAAAAATGTCAGCAATGAAGGCACTTGTCCTGCGGCTGGCAAAGCGCTATTGCTCGTTAATGTGGTACAGTTAACTAAAGAGCTATTAACGGGTACTTTGGGGCAGTTAATAGTTGAGTTATTGGATCCCGACAAAAAATCGGCCATATTTCCTGTTCTCATCCAATCTTCATGACAACAAGCTTTTGGAGATGTTCCTTGACTTGTAACCATCGAAGAAGTGCAATTTATTTCATGCTTGAGTTTACCTGGTTGAGGTGTGTCTTCTCTATAGCTATAAAATAGATGATCATCATCATCACACTTCGTCCCAGATTTACAATCACAAGCTTCGTTCAAATTCTTCAGGAAAAATTCCATTTCTTTTTGTTTTGAACTCTCATCACACTCTTCTGGTATATATGAAGAGGGGCAGATTGCCAACCTGAGTATAATTGAATCATTATTGTTCTTTTTCGACTCACTTCCTTCATCAAGCTTGCAGATGGTTCCCAAAGTAAACGTATGATTTTTATTGCCCCCTCTAGAGGAATCCCTATCAGCTCTAAATTGTTGAATTGCTTTCAGTGTTTCTTTTTTTCCTTGATTACATACAGATGTTTTAGCTTTAACTCTAGCTCTATCTTGAACTAAATGATTATTACGATATTTACCTCCATTATTCGCATAAGTATTAGAAATAAAAATTGAAAAGATTACTATTAGGGGGATAACTTTATTCATAAAATACCTTTGGTATATTTGATTACCGTATTTTTTAGACAAGCATTACCATTCAAGTTCTCTCCTAAACTTGCAAAACTTATTCATTAATCCCTAAATGACCATATTAAGGGCACTCCCCCCACAGC
>CAKMZU010000018.1:11490-14871 GCA_929200485.1 uncultured Gammaproteobacteria bacterium
TTTTCATTCAACCCTCTCCCCCTCGGATCCATTTTATTCAAATTAACCGATGGAAATCTGAGAATAGGCTATACCTTGGCTTTCATATTATTTTGTCCTCTAATCTTTCATTTCATTGAAATGTTCCAGTCATGAAATCACTTTACATTCTCTATCTGGCCTATACCAAAACGTTTAAAAAAAACACATTGTAAAAGGAGAATAAAAATATGGCAGGCATCATTCGAACCGCAAAAAAATCGCATATTATTCGTTCAATCATAAATTTCTCAGGGAATAAAAATCGAAATACATTAGCTGCTGTTTTACTGACAGTCACTTCTTTGAGTGTTGATGCCAGTCGTCATTCGTTGGTGATTGCTATCGATGGTTTGCGTGGCGATGGCATTGAAAGCACAGCGACCCCTTATATGGATCAATTAATTAAGGGAACCTGGGCACCAGGTTATAAAGGTGCGTTCGCGCATTATGCGCAAACGATGACAGACGCAGCACCGAACAGCGGCCCGAACCATGTAGGGATCATGACAGGGGTGACGGCAACAAAAAGTAAGGTGACTAATAACAGCAACGTTGGCGGAGGTGCATACTCGCGTTACCCACATTACTTAAAACGCCTCGAAGATCATGATTCATCATTAAATACTGCTTATTTAATTACCTGGGGAACTGACCTGCAAATTCCAAGCCATGCCGATGTCATTGTCGATGCCGATGATGCAAGCAATACCGAACGTGCGGTAAAAATTATGAATGGCACTTATTCTGCTGCCAACTGGCCTCAAGGGGCAATTCCTGATGCGGTCTTTTTGTTTTTGGATGATGTTGATGGGGCTGGCCATAGCTGTTGTTTCACACCTGGCGACGATGGATATCGTGCAGAAATCACTCAGGTCGACGGGCAAATAGGACAGGTGTTAACCGCCATTAAAAATCGACCTGACTTTGCCAATGAGGACTGGCAAATAGTGATTACATCCGATCACGGTGGACGAGGTTCAAGCCACGGGACTCATTCGGCTGATAATTACACCATCCCTTTTTTAGTGGCATCAAAACAAGCAAACCAAGGTTACTTACAAGGCGTGCCACACAACTATGATGCGGCAGTAACCGCTATGGATCACATGGGGTTAGCCATTCCCTCCAATCTTGATGGTGATGTTCGTGGGACTGATGTATTAGCGTCACCACCTGAAACCATAGAAACTGAACTCGTAGCCTATCTTCAATACGAAGGTGATTACGCTGATTCCTCTGACAAGCACAACCATGCACAAGTCGGCGGCGGCTCACCGCAATTAATCAGTGGTGGAAAGTTCGGCGGTTATGTAGGCATTAATGGCGATAATGAATACGTGACCTTTGGCTCAATCAATGACTTGGATTTTAATTCCTCTGAGGATTTTACCTTATTGACCTGGTACAGGGTATCGGGGGATCAATCTGGTGATCCCGTGATTATGGGTAATAAAAATTGGAATTCGGGCAACAATAGAGGAACTCTGTTATTAGCCAATGAAGATAACGGTGATGATTTTGGAATTAATATTGCGTCATATAGTGGAGATAGAAAAGATATAGACCCTATTGATTACACCTTTAATGGCTGGTGGATGATCATGGCAACCTTTGATCGTGACGGCGCCTCAATCTTGTATGCAGGCAGCCCAGATGGCCGACTGTATATGATTTCTGATGATATTACTGATGTGGGTGATATTAATTCTGCATTGCCTTGGAATATCGGTCAGGACGGCACAGGCACTTACCAATATAACCTTAAAGCGGATTTGGATGATACGGCTATCTGGCGTCGTGCATTATCTATCGATGAAGTCAAAAGCCTATTTAATAACGGCGCAGGTAAGGAGCTTCATAGTTTGATTAATGGTGGCGACAACGGTTCAGTTGAACGTCCATCTTTGCCTTCAACACTGAACTCAAGTTTTGCATTTGCCAGCGGCCAGATTTTACCGGTTTATATCAGTGCCCTGGTCGATAGACAAAAATGCAGCCTGCAATGGGATAGCAGTCGAATCAGTGGCGAGCGTAACGCTAAGTTCGATTGTAATAACACAGGTGACAAGATGTTGATTAGGGTCGACTCCGTTGAAAGTTTAGCCAATACTGATGTGAATATTACCGGCGTTATTGTAGCTGACGGTGGTTATGGCGCATTAGAATGGGATAATTATAAAAATTTACGCGGTGAACGTAACGCCAAGTTTGATGAAAACTCAACGGGAGACACTGTGACCATTACCTTTAGATCCAGCCAAGATCAGACGACTGTCACCACTCATCCCGGTTCAGGTACTTGTGGTTTAGAATGGGATGGCACCAAGCTCTCTGGTGAGCGCATAGCGAAATGGGATTGTCACCCAAGAGGCGATAGTTTCCTATTTGAAACAGCTCAGTAGTAATAGAATTGCCATCACCATGCCGGTTTAACTGGCATGATTTTATGTTTCTATTCTATTTTTTATCAGAATAGGAATTCAGAGGCACTGAAAAAACCAGAAGGATGCCCAGCTCAATATCACTTCTGGTATAAAATGGATACGATTATCCCCTTTGCTTTCTACTTTCCCTTTCGCATCAGAAAATCTTATAAATTATTAAGAACCTTCTAGAAACAAAGCAATCAGAAAAGTATTAGTCGACAGGTTCTTGCACTATGATCCGATTCATCATTGTTACTTTTTTATCTTTATCCTCTGTTTTACATGCGACGCCTGAGACTGCTTCAGAAACACCGCCTTCTCGCTCCATCTTAAAGCTTTTAGTACCCGCCGGTCTTATTACAACTGCAGCTGCATGTGCAACCATTGTCATTAAATCTCAAATCGAAAAACGATGGATTGATAACGATAGAAACACTCAGCCAATGGATGAAGAAAATACGCTGCAGAAAATAAATAATTTAAACACCGACATCGCTCAATTTATCGACAATAGTCAGGCGGATATTAAAAAAACATCGAATGAAAATCCAGGAAATGAAGCGCAGGAAATGCCTTTGTCCAACCCTGAAAAATCAAATGAAAATAAAAAACTCACCCCTTATGCAGGGTCTAAATCACCCACCCATCGAAAACCCAAAAAATCTTGCTCCTTAAAAGAGCAAAGCCCAGCTATCCCAGCGCCCTTGGTTAATTCACGAATGACTTCACCAATAAGATATCAAGGCTCCGGATTGGAAACTCCAACAACATCAGTGCCTATAACGCCTGGTCGACCACCAAGATTGAACAGCAGCAGCGCGGGCATAGCAGCGCAACCGCCCAGAATGACCGAGCAAGCAGCAATCTATGAAGAAAAACTCAAACTGATGCAAAAAATAGAAGAACAAAGAAATGCCTGCAGTGGTTTATGGCC
>CAKMZU010000018.1:14881-16051 GCA_929200485.1 uncultured Gammaproteobacteria bacterium
CTTTATGGATGCAATGGCTGCCGCTGGGAAACCCTTTCAAAATCTGCCTCCGCATGCGCAACAATATTTCAGAAACTTTACACCGAATGATTGGCGACAACAGCTAGATATTTACGAACTGATTCAAGGCATAGCGCCTCATCAATACAATGCGCTTTTTGCCCCACAGAACGAACCCATCTATTTCGGAAAAATCAAAGTAATACCAATGAGTAACTTCGGTATGCGTGTACTAGGCATTGGAGATGCCACCTTAAATGATAAGCAAAGATTTGAAAATTACTTAAACACTAAATTTCCAAACTCTGCTCTGGCTTTAAAATGTAGCAATGATCAAGGCCATTACACAGCCTTTGCTCCCAAGGTAGGTTTTGCATCTGCAGGCTTTGGAGGATTTGACCAAACTCAAGCATTACGAACGGAATTTGATCAGCTGAGAAATCAGGGATTCTCTCAACAAGAAATCGATCAAATGCAACAGCAGATGATGGTTGTTGATGATGCCGTTAAATCGCCACAAGATTACCTGAATACTTTTAACAAAAGCGATCCAAATCTGCTTGAGCATTATCAACCCACACTTATGCTACTTGATTTAAACAAGCTACTGGATAGAGCAAACTAAGAAACCAAAGCAACACACTCAATTTAATTTAAGGGCTTACTTGGTGACTTCCTCTAAAAGCGCCAGTAAGTCATCGTTATTCAGTGATTGGCTTAATAAGGTTTCTTCCAAAACGACCGTTGCAAGCTCAGCAATGGTCGGCTTTTCAAAAAATTTGGGTAATGAAATCCGGCACTGCCAACGGCTCTCAATTGCTGCACTCACCTTCAACGCCATAAGCGAATGACCACCAAGATCAAAGAAGTTATCATGAATACCGATTTTATCGATACCTAATTGCACCTGCCAAATCTCAACCAAGGCTTGTTCTGTTTCATTGCGCGGCGCTTCATAAGGCACAGTGGCAAAGTCGTCTTCGGTTAGCGTTGGCAAACGATCAATAGCAAGTTTCCCATTATGATTGATAGGCCATCGCTCAACTCGCACAAAAGCTTGAGGCAACATATAAGCGGGTAAGCGCTCCCTTAGCTGTTGCTTTATCAACTGTCGGTTTAGCTCAATTTGATCTGCTTTACAGTAGGCTATCAGTAAACCTTTCTCTTTGT
>CAKMZU010000018.1:16061-17391 GCA_929200485.1 uncultured Gammaproteobacteria bacterium
GCCACAACCTTGGCATCTAAAACGCCAAAACAATGCATTAACTGTTGTTCGATTTCACCCAGCTCTATGCGGAAACCCCTTATTTTCACTTGATTATCCGCACGCCCCAAGTAGCGCAAGTCACCATTAGCATCCATACGCGCCAAGTCACCGCTGCGATAGAGAATTAAATCGGTATTTTGAGGGTGAGCAATAAACTTCGTTCGGGTCAATTCAGGCTGCCCCAAATAGCCTTGCGTAATACCAGCGCCGCCAATAACAATCTCGCCAACAGCGCCTGCCAATGCAGGTTGTCCATACTGATCCAACAGCACCCAATCCATATCGGGTAGCGGCTTACCAATGGGTATTTCACCTTGGTTGATATTCTCCATCGTCACCTGATGAAAGCTTGCATGCACTGTCACCTCAGTGATGCCATACATGTTAATGAGGTTTACTTCCGCTAATGAATGCCGACTTACCCAATCTGCAAGATACTTCGCTTCAAGCTTTTCACCACCAAAAACAACCTTGGTTAGTGATAAGTTGCGCCGTTGGTTGGCATCTTCCGCCACAAAGGCGGCAAAGGCCTGAGGCGTCTGATTGAGTATGGTAATCTCTTGCTCTGCGACAAACGCATAAAAGCCTTGCGTATCGGTAGTTAATTCTTTAGGGACAATCGACACTTGAGCGCCATGATACAAGGCGCCAAAAATCTCCCAAACGGAAAAATCAAAGGCATAAGAATGGAACATGCACCAATGATCACAACTGGAAAATTCCATTAAGGTTTCTGTTGTATCAAACAGGCGGATTAAGTTGCCGTGAGAAACCAGACAGCCTTTTGGGTTACCCGTTGTGCCGGAAGTATAAATAATATAAGCCGTATCTAGCGGATGTATGCTGACATTGACTTTATCCGATGAAAACTCAGCAACATTTGCCGGGCGAATGACGTGACTGTTTTCATCGGGTGACTCCGAAACTAAACTATTTATATTGGCATCATTTAATATATAAGCTTGCCTGTCAGCTGGTGTCGCCGGATCAATGGGCACATAGGCTGCGCCGGTTTTCCAAACGGCCAAGAGGCTAACAACTAAATCTTGCGATCGCTCCAATCGAACACCAACGAAATCCCGAGGCTTAACCCCGCTCGCAATCAAGGCATGCGCCAGCTGATTACTTTTATCATCAAGCTGTTGATAATTCAGCTGATTACCATTAAAACGTACCGCAGTATTTTCCGAATGCGCCTGTACTTGCTCAGCAAAAACCGATAGAAAATGATTGTCGTTTTCTACCGGTCTTGATGTGGAACGAACGGCTCCGCCAGCGGCATCAATGG
>CAKMZU010000018.1:17401-19509 GCA_929200485.1 uncultured Gammaproteobacteria bacterium
GGCACAGGCCACGAAGCCAAAGCTAAATCCTTAACCTTTTCTGCTGTTGTTAGTCCTTTGAGTAAATTCAAAAAGCCCATTGCCATTTTTGCGATAGTTTCTTCAGTAAACAAATCTTTGGCATATTCAAAATGCAGCGCGATACTGTGTCTGGTTTGTGCAACACAGCGAAGATTAATATCATATTTGGCAGATACCTGGCCCTTTAACAAGGTAGTGCTTTCGTCAAACCATTGGTTAACCTGATGAGTTAAAGATGTTTCTTCCAGCTGAAATGACGCCTGTAAAAATGGCACCCAGCCTTCAGGTGAATCAATAGACAACCCTTCAAGCATTTGATCAAAAGGGAGTTGTTGATGTTCAAGCAAGGAAACAAAATCTGCTTGTTGACGTTTGAACAACTCACTCAATGTCTCATCGCCATCAAACTGATGGCGCATGACGAGATTATTGACAAAAAGCCCTACCATTGAGAGCGTCGCCGGATCTTCTCGACCGCTCACAGGAAAGCCAATACAAATATCATTTTCACGGGTTAATTTCGACAAGGTTAATGCCCAAAGTCCCATCATCACAACCGATAAGCGAAGCTGGTGCTGGTTAAGGAAAGCTGCCAATTCGCGGGCAAGATTTTCTGGCACCTGAATACTGACGTCTCCGCCTTCAAAGCTTGAAACAGCAGGCCTTGGAAAATCGGTCGATAACGGTAAAGAGCCAGAATGATCTGCAAGATACGCCTGCCAAAAGCTGGCGCTCTTACTGTTGTTCTGGGTTGCTGGCAATTTTTGTGTTTGTTCGTTAAAGCAATAATCTCTAAATTGAATCGAATTGGCATCGGTCAATACATGCCCTTGAAGCAGTGCGCCCAGTTCATGCAATAAGAGTGCGACACTCTGCCCATCCACACTCACATGATGCAAACAAATGCCTAGCCTGAAGTCGTCATCCGCAAGTTGAATTAAATGCGCCTTTATAGGGTGATCATTTCCAAAATCAAAGCTATGGTTAGCATTTAAAGACAGTAAACGCTTACTTTCACTTTCTCTTTCAGCTACGGGCAAAGCAGAAAGGTCTGACCAGCCAAGCATCCACTCATCATGCTTCTGATCCCAATACAACTCGCTGTCAATTTGTTGAAAGCCTTGCGATAACACATCATGTCTTGCAATTAATGTCCTAAACACAGACTCGACCTGGTCTTTAGACAGCTTTGATTTGATTGATAGACTCAACGGCATATTGTAAGCCGTGCTGTCTTTAAAATGCTGCTGAACCAGCCAAAGGCGCTTTTGCTGTTTCCCTGCCATGACGGGAATTGACGAATTGACCTTCTCAATGGCCGTTTTAACCGCGTTATCACGAGAATCTATACAGATTGCAAGCCTCTCAACCGTTGGATTGTCAAAAATATCCACCAGCTGCACAGGCTTTTGAAATTGATCACTCAGCCAAGCGGCGGTTTTAACTGCCAGCAGGCTATGTCCACCCAACGCAAAAAAATCATCTGCCGTTGTCAGCCCATCCACACCAAAAATCTGTTCGAAATAGGCCGCAATGTGTTTTTCTGTTGATGTCGAGGGTGTTTGTCCTGAAGCCACTTCTACGTGAATTACCGGTAAGGCAGCCTTGTCGATTTTGCCGTTATTGGTCATCGGCCAATGATCAAGCTGCAAAAAGCCTTTTGGTTGCATGACCTCAGGCAGATGCTTTCGGCAATGGACGTTAAGCGCAGCAAGATCAATCGGATGCTCTGCCGAAAGGTAGGCAACCAGCGGGGTATTCTCTGCCGGTTGCGCGTCGCCTTTTTGCTGCACAACAACAGCAGTCTCAATTTGATCAAAGCGAAGGATGCACTGCTCGATTTCTCGCAGCTCAACCCGATGGCCTCGAATTTTGATCTGATCATCAAGGCGGCCACAATACATCACATCCCCTTGATCATTAAAATAGCCTAAGTCACCTGTTCGGTAGACTAAACGCCCATCTTGCTCAGCAAAAGGGGAGTTGCCTTCCGGTGGATTTAAATAACCAGAGGAAAGCCCAGCACCCGCGACAACGATTTCACCAATAATCCCTTTAGGATTGGATTGGCCAAAGCGATTCTGGAT
>CAKMZU010000018.1:19519-20542 GCA_929200485.1 uncultured Gammaproteobacteria bacterium
CGTAAATGTGCTTCGATGAAAAGGGCGACCAATAGGCAGAGGGTTGGAAAAATCAGAATCAGTAGTAACCCGATAGAAGCTACTAACCGTGCCATTTTCAGTCGGCCCATACAGATTAATCAATTGTGTTTGAGGGCAGGATGCAATAAAACGCTTAGCCAATTGGCTATCTAAGGCCTCACCGCCTGTCATCAAGGTGCCAAGCGATGAAAAAGCCCCGGCGCTCACAGAAGAATAGAGGTGGAATAACGCTGTCGTCATAAATAACGCATCAACTTGATGACGCTTTAATGATTGCTCAAGGCTCTCGGCATCCAACAAGGTATTTTCATCAATCAACACTAAAGCAGCGCCTTGCAGCAATGCATTCCATAATTCGATATTGGCCGCATCAAAAGCGACATTCGACGCATAGGCCAGTCGCATTCCTTTTGATAGGGATAAAAATCCATTATCAACCCCCAGCCGCGCAATCGCTCGCCTTGGGATATTGACGCCTTTAGGTACACCGGTTGATCCGGAAGTAAATAAAACACAGGCCGAGGCATCCAGGTCTTCATCGATGGCTGTATATTCCACGGAATGACTGAGCGATTGCTCAACACTTTGCGCATCCACCGTCAATTGGCAGTTCGCAATACGATGAATCAGCTGTTGCCGTTCATCGGGTGACTTCGTATCCACAGGCACGAGAACTGCGCCAACCTTTAAACAAGCAAGCTGACTCACCACCATCTCAAAAGAACGCGGCAATCTAATGGCAATATGATCACCTACCTTAATGCCGTGACCCGTTAACCAATTCGCTAACTGATTGGCTCGGTTATTCAGCGCTTCATACGTTATCGACTGTGCTTCATCGATAAAGGCCAGGGCATTCGGCTGTTCACCAACCAAACGCTCAAAGCGACTCATTAAACCATCAATTGGCTTATCATGGTGCTCATTAATTTGATCGAAAAGCTGCTGTGTTTGCTCATCAACCAATTGAAAATCCGCAATAGCGAGTGCCTGCGTATTCAC
>CAKMZU010000019.1:0-1009 GCA_929200485.1 uncultured Gammaproteobacteria bacterium
AAATGCCATTTGTTGGGCAATTTTTGGTGAAAGGTAACGTTTACCGTGTGCGGCATGCTTAATCGCTGAAACCATTTCAAACAGCTCGGCATCTTTTGTGACATAACCTAAAGCACCGGCTTTCAGTAATTTTGAGGAATACACCTGATCAGATAACGCACTAACCGCTACAACGGCTACATGCTCGGCCTGTTGAACCAGCTTGCGGGTTGCTTCCAATCCGCCAATACCGGGCATTTTTACATCCATTAACACAACATTGGGCGAAAGTTCTTTACAGAGTCGAATCGCCTCTTCACCGCTAGCTGCTTCACCTACGACTTTAATGCCATCAACATCTTCAAGCATACGAACGAGCCCCAAGCGGACTAGATCATGATCATCTGCAACTACGACTCTTATGCTCATCCTTTCCTCTTCATTATTATTTACGTTTTTATTTTTGGTGAATATCCTTTTCAGCGGGTTACTTTATTATCCACTAAAGGCACAACACAACCCCTGTCAGCCTTTTATCTGTAAACTGTTATCTTGATTGACAATCAATGGTTCTTGTTCAAGTTTCACGTCAAACTTCCTGAACACACAGTCAACAATCAAGGCCTTGAGCGATAAAACATCAGTTAAGTCTGCCCCGCCTAAATTGATCATCACCAAGGCATGGCCCTCATAGACAGATACAGGCCCATGGATCTTTCCCTTTAAACCCGACTGCTCAATCAGCCACCCTGCAGATAGCTTTGCCTTATCACCACTTGGAAATCCAGGTATCTCAGGATAGAGTCGGCTAAGTTTTTCAAACGCCTCTATTGATACCATAGGATTTTTAAAAAAACTGCCTGCATTTGGCAGGATAGCTGGTGCTGGCAGTTTAGATTCTCGCAAGGCAATGACCGCTTCCCGGACCTCAGAAAAGTCAGGCGACCGTCCCTCAAAATGCCGGGTTAACTGGGCGTAGCTCAATTGTGGCTTCGCTTGTTTTTCAAAACAAAAATCGACAGCTGTAATG
>CAKMZU010000019.1:1019-1864 GCA_929200485.1 uncultured Gammaproteobacteria bacterium
ATGCTATCACGATAGGAGAATTGACATTGCGCATTCGTTAACGACTCATAGCGCTTGGTCTTGAGATTAAGCCCATGAACTGCGGTTATCGCCTGTGACACTTCCTGTCCATATGCGCCAATATTTTGAACGGGTGCTGCGCCAACGGTACCAGGAATAATGGCTAAATTATCCAATCCATGCCAATGATTCTTCATACAGGCTTGTAAGAACTCATCCCAGGATTCGCCCGCTTTAGCCTGAACAATCACAGAGCTCTGAGATTGTCTCACACAGGCGATACCCTTGATTGCCATTTTAATCACTAACCCGTCAAAACGCTGGGCAAATAATTGATTACTCCCTTCACCCAACAGACATACCGGCAAATGATTTTCTTCAGCAAAAGCAATGGCAGCTTCTAATGAAGCCTCTGATACAACCTCAGCATAATAGGCAGCGAACGCATTGAGAGCGAAGGTGTGCCTTGATGCGAGATCAACATTCGTTTCGATTATTAACGATGATTCATTCGCATCAAGCATGTGCAACGTTGACCACTTTATCAAACAGTCCTTCGCATCCTGATTCAATTAAATTCACTACGCGCTCAAACCCCTGTTCGCCTCCATAATAAGGGTCTGGTACCTCCAGCAGGTTTTTATCATCAGCATAATCCAAAAATAGCTGGATGCGCCCTTTATACTGATCAGGGGCTAATTTAATAATATCGGCTAGATTTCGAGTATCCATCGCAAGAATATAATCAAATTGTTTGAAGTCTTTCAGGGCCAGTTTTCTTGCCGTTAACGTGGAAAGGTCATAACCTTTTTTCAACGCCGCTTTTTGCATACGCTCATCAGGGT
>CAKMZU010000019.1:1874-20314 GCA_929200485.1 uncultured Gammaproteobacteria bacterium
CTCATCAGGATGATGACCAATATGCCAGGAACCCGTACCGCATGAGTCCACTTGAAACTTTTCCTGTAACCCTGCCTCATCAATCATTTTCTGCAATACACCATGCGCCGCGGGTGATCGGCAAATGTTACCTAAACACACAAATAGTATTTTAGTCATACGCATTTCTTCTCCTGAAACACTCCAGTCATCCTTGTCAATCGTATGCTGATTTTCAACGCCACATTCAGTGCTTGATATCTTACCCTAATCATTAAATAAAGCGTTGATCCGATCCAAGTCTTCGGGGGTATCCACACCGCCAGGAATTGGTTCGACTGCTTTATCAACCGCAATTCTCATGCCATGTTCCAATACGCGCAGCTGTTCTAGTTTTTCCAGTGATTCAAGCTGTCCTTGCGGCCATTGGACAAAGTTATTGAGAAGATTGACGCGGTAGGCATAAATCCCAACGTGACGCTTAAAGTCAGTTTCGTGACAATTTTGTTGCTTTAGGTCATCCATTGCAGGAAATTGATCTCGATCCCAAGGGATAGGTGCTCGACTAAAATATAATGCGTGCAACTTGTTGTCAGTAACCACTTTAACAACGTTTGGGTTAAATACATCCTCAAAGACATTGATTGGCTCATATAATGTCGCCATCGGTGCGTCAGACTGAACGATCAGAGTAGCCACCTGATTGATGACCGTACTGGGTATTAATGGTTCATCCCCTTGAACATTAACAATGATATCTTCAGTATTGAATTGCATTTTTTTGCAAACTTCCTGCAGTCTGTCTGTACCGGATGGATGATCAGGATCCGTCATACAGACCGTCGCTCCAAAGCTATTGGCAACCGCTTCGATTTCAGCTGAATCCGTCGCAATAATGATATCTTTCGCTGCGCTTTGCTGAACTCGCTCATAAACATGCTGAACCATCGGCTTCCCTGCAATCGGGAGCAATGGTTTGCGTGGCAAGCGAGTAGAATTAAGCCTTGCTGGAATAATTACCCTAAAGTCTGGCAAGGCTTCTCTGTTTTCGCTATTCACTGTCAGGCTATCGTTTGCATTCGTTTTATCTTGCTGATTCACTTGGCTCATTCTATTGCTTTTCTCTTTGTTCAGCTGTTAGCAGGATATCATCTAGCCATTGCCAAAAGCCTTTTTCAAATTGTGCATTGACAGGCAACACCCAATGCCGATCAAGTTGACTAAACCCTCGGCATTTTACCGCATCTTTCGCCGTCATGATAACCGGTAAAGTATCATCAAATAAGACATCGCTATTGGAAAACGCATAATGATCAGCGAATGGATGCTCGATGCAATCAAAGCCAAGTTGAGACAGTGATTCAAAAAAACGGGCAGGATTGCCAATACCGGCCACCGCATGGACTTTGCCAAGCGTTGGATCACCTATGGTCTCACCTAATGGCGAGAGGCTTTCAAGCGCTAACGAGAAGTTTTCTGTAGAACACTCAGGCAAAGGTCGTTGCATATGACCGTTAATTAGCACCTTATCAACGGTTTTCAAACGCTCTGGAGGTTCGCGTAAAGGGCCAGCTGGCAATAATCGCCCATTACCCAGACCTCGTTTACCATCGACAACGGCTAACTCTATCGTTCTAGGCATTCGATAATGCTGAAGCCCATCATCACTAATAATAAGATCGACGCTATCTTCATCAATCAATACCTTGCAAGCTTTCACTCGATCCGCATCAACAATCACAGGGCAGCCGGTCTGATTGAAAACCAATAGGGGTTCATCACCCGCATCAGTGGAAGTACTCTGGGCATGAACCCGATAAGGCGATTGTTTTGACTCGCTGCCATAACCCCTGCTAACCACCCCTACTTTTTTACCTTGTCTGGTAAAATAATCAACTAAAGCGAGAACAACCGGGGTTTTACCCGTCCCTCCCACATTGATATTTCCTACAACAATAATGGGCACGGGCAATTTAGCCTGCTTTTTAGTCAACGACTGTTTTCGGTAATCAGCCACCAAACCAAACAATGCAGCCAAAGGGCTCAACAGATAACTAAACGAATTTTTTTTATACCAAAGGGATTCAATAAAAGGGTGCATATTATCCTAGTATTTCAATTCACAGCAATTGTCCGCTTGTTGAGGCACCTTTCGACGAGTTCAGGATGAACGGGTGAAGGTCGTAGATTAAGTGATTTCCCGCTCGCCCTGAGCTCATCGAAGGGTGCTTTGTAAAACCTACTTACCCGACAAATGCCGTAAAATAGAGTACCAAAGCCTGCTCAATCTGATTCAATAGAACAGCATCTATAGCTGCCAATTAGTGCATCTGCTAGCCTACCCGAGAACGTCGCCAGAGAATAAAGCTCATAGCTTCTGGAAAATGGCTGCGAATAATCGGCCTGTTTACAGACTAACCCCGTAAAATAAAAAAACGGGAATGATGCCTGATTATAGGGAGTTTAGGCCAAACAGTCTATTCCTGGACGAACCGCCAAAACCAAATCTCAGCTCAAAAGTTATGTGATTTGAATTTTACTGACATCGCCACTATTTTTAAGAATCCAGGAAGATAAAAAGTCGGCTAAGTGTGAATTTGAATAAGCTTCACTACAAAAGCCACAATAAGTAAGCAACTCAGAGGATTGAAGATTGCTTGACCTATACAAACCAGACAAAACCAAGCTCAAATTTAACTATCTTATTAACAATCGTCATCAAATCGTCGACCTCTATCTGTTTATTCCAGAAAATCAAACCGCCCTTGATAAAGGAAAAATCTCAGATACCAGCTGGCTAAATGGCAAGCTTCTCACAGAAAGGCGCTATCACTATCAGCTGCTATCGCTTGATCACTTTGAAAAAACGCTAGCCGAATTTTTATTGAAAGAAACAAGCAATAAAAACGGCACCCCCACTAAAACCTTTGGCTCACTTTGGCAGGCGTACAGGTTATCTATTAGTGCTGAAATAAAAGCCATAAAAGCCAATAGCGCGTTGGTTGACATCGATAGATTCATCGAAAAGCTGAGCGCTATTCAGCAGCAACTTTCAGAATATCCTCATGACTGCGAATATTTAACCGAATTTGAAGATATTTTAAACTGGTACACCTATCAGTCATTGCAACGCCTGATTGTTTTCTGTGACAAAAAACAGGAAGGACGATTGCTGAATTTCTTACACCCATTAAAAAAAATGACCCAAAGTCTCCTTAAAACGAGGAAAGCCAAAAGCTTTTCAATCCCCAGAAACAGTAAACAGTTAAGCGAGTTTCTTGAAGATCAGGCAAAAAAGAAGAACAAATTGCAACTAACCAGTTTAATGGAAGAGCAATCCACCACCATCAGTAAACATTATCAAACCATCTTCCTTGGTGTCATTGCCGCGGTAGCAATGCTAGGCATTTATACTTTACTTGTTTTTATCAGCGGTAATAGCATCAGTGGTAACAGCCGTGAAATCTCTTTGCCTATATTAATCCCCATCGCATTAGGTTATGGCTTTAGAGAATTCTTCCAGGAAAACATCAAACGAAGCTTGGGTGATAGATACAAACAGTACTTTTATTATTTAACAAGGCAGATAACTGATACCCATTCAAAAAAAATCATTGCAAGACAGTGGGTCGCTATTCGTTGGTTACAACGTCGAACCAAAAAAAAGGTCAGCCAACTGATCAACCACTTAAACCTTAGCGACTATCACATCCTTCATTATCGCTGTAAAACCAAATTAGAGATAAAAAACTTTCCAAAAGACTGTATTGAGCTTGAAGAGACCTTAACCCTCGATCTAACGCATGCCATCGAAAACATGCTACCTAATGATCTGCCCATTTTTTTAAACCATAGCCGAACCAAGCAGATTAAAAAACTTAATCCGCTATACAAGTGCTATTTACTGATAAAAACCCAACATCCAAAAAAACAATTCATCTTTGAATTCCACTTAAATAAAAACAACATTATTAATTTAAAATCACACACCTAATGAAAAAATTATTTTTCTTCCTTTACAAAAATAAAAGTGAACCTAGTACAAATTGCAATGTCCTACCTTGGAAATAAAAACCTAAATTAATGATTCTTTTTACAGTTTTTACATAAGGTAGAATTTATGAAGAAAGTTAAAAAACGTGCGCTGGTAGCCATGATTTCCGCTACCGCTTTTTTTGCAGAGTTTGCTAATGCTGCCGACGACGAAAATAAGAGCTCTAATAACCCTAGTAGATTTAATATGGGTAAGGGTAAGGCTGCGAGAAAAGAGGATGCCGTCAGGAACATACTTGACGCTAGTAGATTTAATATGGGTGAGGGTAAGGGTGCGAGTGCACTCTTCACTGGAGATGCCTTTAGCAAAAAAGATGATGGAGAAAAGACAGAGCAACAACTACTAAAACAACAAGCCTCTAAGAAATGCACTAAGAAAACCAAAAAAACGAATTGGTGGGCAAGCAAACGGTCTGATGCTACTGATGGACCTAGCCCTGAGTTAATGTCTTCTGGCGTGACTCCCCATTCAGATGAATTGAAATCACCAACCAGACACACTTCCTATATGAGCAAAGAGGAGTTTATGGCAAGTATAGGGCATAATGGCTCGGAATCCCAAGACACAAAACATACTCCCATGCCGCCAAAATCTCCCAAATCACCGGATCAAGTCCATATCGAAATACTTAAAGCACTTGCTAAAGCAGCATTGGGTTTCGCATCCATTCAAGACGATAAGCAACGAGCTGAGATTCAGAGACAACAAACAGACGCAAATATCATGTTAGGAGAAGATTTCCTCAGCAAGCAGGATCTAATGGCTGAGCCCTCATTTGGCCCTATTCTTGCTGAGGTTGCAAAAGTAGAAGCTAAAACACTCAAAGATATCGAATGCACAGAGGGCAAACTAAGTCTTTTAAACGGCAAGCCCGTCTTAGTCACTAGCGAAATTGTGAACCATAATAGCAATAAATACCTTAAACTCACCATTTCCTCCATTGGCGATAAGTCTATATCAGATTTATTTGATGAAGATACCTTAAAACGATCAGGTCTAGCGATGGGGTCACTCGATCCAATATCGAGTCTTAAAATGATCAGTAAGGGTGAACTACCATTCCCATTAGAAGTAGATAATGCAAATGGAGCTTTTTTTAATGCAATAAATAATTCGGATGACGATGCTGTAGATACATGTATTTTAATTAACACTGAGGACACGACAGATATTTTACTAAGAAATCCTGAATACGGTAAATATTCCGATCAGCAGGAATTAGCTCTCAGAAAGATGACAATTAAAAATAACCAACTTGCAAAAGCATTCGCAGAAGAAAAAGCTGAAAAAGAGCATTATAAAGAGACGAATAAGAAAGTTTGCGATGAGCATGACAAACTTGATGATGAATATAAAAAAATAAAAAATGATTTCGATACTCAAACTACCAATTTCGCGAAAGCAAATAAGAGTGCCCAAAAGCTTAGGGCTAAACTTAGAAGAACTACACAACTTGCTAATGATGCTAAAGCAGCCGGACTTAAGGTAGACGGTAATGGTATGCCAGACATTCCAGATCAAGATCTCCGTGATGCTGCTAATGGGACGTTCAAGAAGGCTGATGGGAAAACGTTGTCATATTATTCTGATGACGATGGCGCCTAATAGGTCTCTTTTATATTATTTGAGTCACACAAAGCAGCCCTAATGGCTGCTTTGTTACCCCTCTAGCATTTAAGCAGCCTCACCTATATAGCCCCTTTATAAATCTTGCAGCCCTTTCAAAACCACCGAATCGAAACACCCGAAACGCAATAGTGTTTCAGCACCGTTTACAGGCACCTGCCGCGTTAAAATACCCGCACGAGCCAGCCTTAACCAAATTGTATTTGCCGCTTGCGATGACATAAGAATTGAACTAAATAGCCCATGATCACACAATAAGCGTCCTTGGGTTAAGCTCACCAAACGATCCAGCTGATCGCTATGTTTTTCTCGATATTCAAGGAGCGTTTTCCGGGTATTTTTTTGCCATCGTTCATCATTGTATGCTTTGGTAGCAATGGCTTGCGCCGGCCCATTAATTCGCCATGGATCCAGCGTTAAATCCAACGCATCAAGCAAAGTCAGGCGACTACTAAAAAGCACCCCTAATCTAAGCCCTGCCAACCCAAAAAACTTACCAAAGGATCGCAAAATAATCACATTAGGCTGCAATGGGTCATTTAACAATGATACTGATGGCGTCAAATCCATAAACGCCTCATCAACAATCAACATGGCTTGCGAATCTAACTGCCTCGCCCAGTGATTTAACTGATCAGGAGTATATTGCAATCCTGTTGGGTTATTTGGATTAATAATGACCAAATGTTGTTTGGGGTTTTTAACAATTTCAGCCGTAATGGTCTCGGCAGCTCTAGTCTTATCCAGTGATGGGTAATACTTACAAACAAATCCTGCCTGACTAAAAACTTTTTCATAACCTTTATAACCCACTTTGGGCAATAACACAGGCAACTCACGAAGCAATCCTGGCAGCAAATCAATGGCCTGCTGTGAGCCTGCAACAGGAACGCCGGATTGACCATAATAGTGCTCAATACTCGCTAAAAAATCAGGTGCTAAATAAGGCAACCGCTTGTAATCTTCGCATCCAAGATCAGGCACAGGATAAGCATGAGGGTTAACACCCGTTGATAGATCTATCCATTGATCGACGGGTCGATCAAAGTTTTTTGCAGCCCAGTAGAGATCCCCACCATGAAAACCATGATCAAACCAAGGCAATTCATCCATGTCGTCTACTGAAAGTTGTGCTAATTGATTCATTGATTAATATATTTAATTGCTGATTGTTGTTTTTATAAAAAGTAGAAAGAGGCCGATAATAAGAAATAGGTTACCAGCCAAATGCCTAAGGCTTTAAGAATAAGCATTTTAGCTTTATTCAAATCATTAACATCCGGCCATTTACCAAAACCCATTTGGGGGTTCACTGAAATTTGCCCTTGATAGACGACGTCGCCTCCCAGTTGAACACCTAATGCACCTGCACCCGCTGTCATCACAGGCCCACCATTTGGGCTTTTACAATGCCTTGCCTGTATTCGCCAGGCCCTCAACGCACGTTGGGCATTGCCACAAAGCGCAAAACTCAGCGCCAAAAGCCTTGCGGGAATAAAGCCAAGGACATCATCAAATCTTGCTGCTACTTTGCCAAAGTAATAATAACGATCAGATTTATAGCCCCACATGGCATCAAGGGTATTCACCAAACGATGGATAACAACCCCCTCAATACCTAATACCCAATACCAAAATAAGGTTGCAAATAGCGCATCCAGAGAATTTTCTAGCAATGACTCCATTGCACCGACGATTATCTGCCGTTCATCGCTATTTTCTGTTTCTCGACTAACAATCATCGACAAAGCAAATCGCGCTTTCGAAAGCATGGCACTATCGTGCGTTTGTTTCAGCGGCTCTTCTATGGCTTTGACGTGCTGGAATAAACTCGCCATACCAATACAGCTATAGAGAATGACTGCCTCTAAAATCCACCCCAAGGTTTCCGACAGGCTGAAAGCCAAAATCAACCCTATTGACAAGAAGCCTACAGGAAAAAACACACAGATGAATAAAGCCAAGCCACCTTTTAAACACTGAATAAACGAGCCATCCTGAGCCTGATTAAAATAGCACTCCAGTCGATTTGCAAAGTGACCAAAACCAACCAACGGATGAAAACGCTTTGGCTCTTTAAACCCGTAATCCAACGCCAATGCCCCAATGGTTACAAAAAATGGCGTTATAAAAAAAAGCGTTATTAAAGAGGGCGTCATGGGAGGCGTTATTAGATATCTTCTATCGTATTTTTTTTAACAAGCGCGACGGATGCCAAAAGTAAAGCATGATTTTAGCTTGGGCTATTTTGTTCACTCGAATGCTAGCTGGCCAAGTTTTCACAGGGTGTTCTGCCAGCTTCACGCTATACTCAGTACTCTCGATACAATTTTCACCAGAACCATCATGGCCAATATTCTGAGTTAAGGACTGCATGGGACTTAAACACAACCCTTTGCGTTCGAAAAGCGTACTGTACCAGAATACTGCCCAAGTATTAAGATTGCCTTTAGCATTGTGCTTAACCTGACGCCAAAAGTTCGCAGGGCTATAAAGGTTGAAGCGCAGAATATCGCTTATTCCCCAGCGACTAATCAGATCATCAGGGTCTTTGGTAAAATACCCCCAACGATCTTGCCAAGTCGCCCACCCCCAGCAATTCATCTGTGTTGAAAAGAAACACCCTGCATTAGCATAACTATTGTTAGCATCATTTTGTCTTGAAGAGACTTTCATTGGATAATTCCAGCCAGATATATGCCAAACCCTTTCCTGCTCTTGATATCGCTCTAAAGCCTCGTTCATAAACTCAAGGAAATGAGGAGCAACGACGACATCATCCTCAAGCACAATAACCCGCTCATACTCATTGATAACCGCTGTCACTCCGCTTTGAATGGATTGTGCCAAACCCAAATTTTTCGGTTGTTCATGAATGGTTACGGATTTAAACCCGGTGATTGTTCGAAGATACTGCCTGAGCACAACAACGGCCGGTTCATCGTCCAATGTTTTAGGCCCATCCGAATAAATAATCAACTGACTTTCAGCCGCCAGCCGATTGGATTGAAGTGCCGTGAGGGTGAGCCTGGCATGCTCTAACCGGTTATAAACAAATAACACGATTGGCGCTAATCGTCGGCTCATAATATTGGTTCTATTTGAATTTTATGACAATAAGAATAGAGCAAAAATGACCAAATTCGATTTCATAAAGTTTTAGAGTCAGATTAAGTTAAAATAGGAGCAGCCATTCTCAACGCCCACCATCGCCTGACGCATCACTAACACCCTTCGACTAGCTCAGGCTGCGCAGATTAACTACCCACCCTTTTATCAAGGGTCAGCAACTTTTTGAATCAATGAATCAGGCGGCCGTCCGAGCCGAATAGTTCACAAGAAGAATTATCCATGCTAGAACCCATTAGGCAGGAATGAGAGGAAAGATTTAAGAACAATGGTATTCGCAATATCGATGAAAAATGCACCGACCAAAGGGACAATAAGAAACGCTTTTGTTGACGGCCCAAACTTTGCCGTTAATGATGACATATTGCCAATAGCCACGGGAGTTGCACCAAGCCCCAGTCCCACAAGACCCGAACTGATAATGGCAGCATCATAATCTTTACCCAGCATACGGAACACGACAAAAACCGTGAAAAATACGATTAAAACAACCTGCACAGCGATTAGAACACTCATCTGCAACAAATGATACGAAAAGGTCGAAAACTTAATAGCAATCAAGCTCATGGCCAAAAACACTTCAAGGCTCACCCCATTGGTTATATCAATGGCCTCATCATTGATTTCTCGATTAAAGAGTTCTAATCCATTAGTAATGATGATGGCAACCAACATCACAGCAACAAAGTTTGGCAAAAGCACACCAAAAGTAACAAGATACTCATTTAAATAAACACCCACGGAGACAGCAATTGACACCATCAATAAGGCTTTAAGCATGTCATCCAATGAGGGTAACAACTGCATATTGGGAATATGTAACGCAGCCATCTCTTTATCAGTCGGAAGATGATTCGGTTGCAGTTGATGACGATTGATCAGCCAGGTTGCCAGCGGACAGCCGACAAGCCCACCTAGCACCAAACCAAAAGTTGCAAATGAAATACCGATGGATTCAGCATAGAGAAAACCTTGCCGAGTTGCCTCTTGACCCCAGGCGATGGCGGTACCATGACCACCTGCCAAGGGAATAGAACCGGCAAAGAGCCCATGAACCGGTTCATCGCCAAATAAATAACAAATAGAAACGCCAGTCACATTCTGAATCACCAGTAGAATCACTGCTGGAATGAGCAGTAAAACCAGACTTCTGCCACCAGCAATTAATACTTTAATCTTTGCACTTAGCCCTACTGAAGCAAAGAACACAAGCAACAGAATATTCCGCAGCTCCATATTAAAATCTAAAGAGATCCATTGATAGCTTTCTGCAATGCCAAAGAGCGCACTAAACAACAACCCGCCAGTGACTGCTTTAGGGATATTACTTTTTTCGAGAAAGGGAAAATACTGGTTAATTCGAGCACCAATAAATATGGCCACAATACTCAATATAAAAAAGTTTATTCCACTAATAGACAAAAGCATAAGCTGCACTCAATAACCTTATTCGGGCAAATTTGACCGTAAGTTTGAATAAAAGTTATCAGGTAATGAACTTTTTTTAATACTTGACAACAAGAAAAATCGACACAAAACAATCAAAAATATCTATGTTATAGCTTTTAAACAGGGAACTATCAAAGAATTAAATTTATCTAAAGAAGGTTAAACAAAGGCAGAAAAGCATGATACATATCCGCTTCACATCGCTAATGTTCATAACATTTTCTTTCATTAACCTGCTTGCTAATCCATCTTGGTCAAACGAGGCCAGTATTCATTACCGAGTAACCTGGGGCAGCCCAAATCTAAACGAATATGCGGGAAAAATATTCGAGATTAAAAAAAATGACACAGCAAGTATCCTTGTATTTTCTTCACATAATATTCTGTTATTGGATCAACAAGGCAATATCAATAAAAACGTTCCTGCTGCACATTATTCCATGCGTTTTAGAGACGGTATCCGATTAACTGAAGAACTATTTTTAGCCTTGTACTCATCAGAAGATGCGAATAAGAACATCAGTCAATTGATTCTATTTAATACAGATAAATTTATGACACAAAAGTCCATTACACTGCCTGAGATATTCACCTCAGCAAAAATTATTGATGATTATAATGGCAACTATTTTATCCTTGGGAACAATAGTCACAGGAAAACAAGACTCTACGTAATGAACTCACAACTAGCCAGGGTGGAACATCTTCTCAGTCGAAGTCACCAGGCGTTGCTAGATGGAACCACATTAGTTGATGGCTTCTTGAATAAAAAGAAAAAAGCATTATTGCTGGTCACCACCCTTGACAGTGAGCCAGATGCTTATTTTCATAAAATTCCTATCAACAACCCCCAAAAAAGTGTAACCCAAAAAAAGCTCCGCCTCCCCAACGCACATATCACATCTACTAATGGGCTACCCAATATCAAAGCAACCTTTTTAAATGGCAAGCTTGTGCTATTAACAGATACCCAATCCAATCCATCACACTCCACCCAGCAACAACTCATTTTTTTCAATGATAAATATGTACCCGAAAAGTCGATACGTTTATTAAACAGTGCACGCTTTGGTTCCGACCTGTCAATATCAAGTAACAATACGCTAATGGTTGCCTGTGAAAGCAAAGGGGGACATGGCATGATCGCAGAAATTAATGAGCATGGAGAAACGACCTTCGAATGGATAAGTATTAACGAAAAACAGTGGTCACCCGCGACAACTGTGATCAAAACAGAATCCGGATATATCGCAGCACTTGAAACTGCGTTTTCAAAAAAGCATCAAAATAAAGGTACTCGCGGCATCAGCCTGATTAAACTCACTAAACGCCCTGCAGAAATCTCAGTTGCAAACAAGGAGGCTCAGCTGTCAAAAACTGAACGTAACAATTCTCATTTATTCTAAACTCGTCAATTTCTTGAACTTCAGGCGTCTAACTTCTATAACTATACCACCTTTTTTTTTTACTGGACGCTTATGGATGTTGCGTACATGGCATGGAATAGATCCTCAATAAAAAGCCGTCTGTTGATGACAGTCTGTCTACCATTTTTGTGCTACAGCCCAATCACGTTAGCTAAATCACTGCAGGAATTAGTTACCACTGCCATTACCAATCACCCGTCAATTCAAAGCGCCCTTGCTCAAACCAAAGCCGCTGAACAAGAAAAAAAATCTGCGCTTTGGCAGTTTTATCCCACCCCGTCTATTGGTGCACAAACGGCCGTCTCAAACGGTGACAATCCTAACTTTCAGGGAGATGCAATGGTATTCACCATAGGCATTGACCAGCCAATCTGGCAGGGTGGCCGGCGATTCGCCGAATATAACCAAGCCAAGATCGACATCAAGATTTCAAAAGCAAAGATGGTTCAAGTGCAATACGACATCGCCTTTGAGTTGATCGATACTTACGGCAAATGGCTAGCCGCTCACATGAAACTTGAGGCTTATGAAATCAGCATAGAAAAACACGAAAAATTATTAAATCGTGTGGAAAACCGAGCCAAGATAGGTGTATCCAACCATGGCGACATCGATCTGGCGCTTTCAAGGCTTGAGGCAACAAAATCCCTATATCTGAATGCACAATTCGAAGAATCCAGCGCTGTTTCTTCGCTTATCGAACTTATAAACGAAGAGATTACCTCAGACCAGCTTGCGCAAAATATTAAAGCCCCTATTACCTCAACCGATAATTTTAATACCCAGTTAGAAAAATCCTTATCAAGCCATCCCGGGATGCATTTAGTTCGACTGGAGGCACAAAAAGCAGAAAAAGCGATCAGTTCGAGTAAGGCGTCACTATGGCCTGATGTCTCTCTGCGCATCGAACAACAGGTTGGGCATTTTGCCATCAAAGACTCGCCCTCCTCAACGACATTACTTTTAGGAATTAAAAGCCAGTTTGGTGCCGGTCTATCGGCATTTTCTGATATCAAATCAGATACGGCCAGACTACGCTCATCTAAAATGGATGTCGAAAGCAAAAAGCGCCAAATCAAACAAACGGTAGTTGAATCGCATATTTCTGAGCGCTCGCTTCGCTCTCGGATCAAAGCTGCAGGGATCACACTTGATGCCGCTGAAAAAGTTTTTGATTCTTATTCACGCCAGTTTTTAGCAGGAAGAAAATCCTGGTTAGAACTAATGAATTCACTCCGAGAAATGACTGCGGATAAAGTCGAACTTGCCGATTTATCAGCAGCATTAGTGGTGACCAGCAGCCGACTGGATATTTATGTCAACGGGCTATCAGCCTATTTCGCCAATCCTAAGGATGTTGAAAAAGAATGAGCGACTCCACACCATTAGTGGCAAGCATTGCTCGCATTGCCCAACTACAAAATCAAAGTATCGATCGTATCTCTCTTAAGGAAACCGCGGATCTTGCAATCAAAGAGGCTAACCCTCAAGACCAGATAAAATGCTTATGCAAAGAGCTCACGTTAAGCGGCTATAAATGGCTTAACCAGGTCGATCAGAGCCAGCTGCCTGTGCTCTATTATGCAGCAGGAATATGGGGCGTTGTTCGAGGAAAAAATGCCAAAGACGAATGGGTATTGGAAACCTACGATGAAGGATCTAATCAATGGATAGAAACGACAGATGAAAACTTAACGGATTATCTGTTAGTTCATATCAATACCGCGAAAAAATTTCTTTTAGATGATAGTCATGTATTTCAGATGGTTAAAGAAGAAATTTTTTCTCAAAAGAAAATATTAGCTGAGATTATTATTGCCAGCATTGTGATTAACACTGTCGCCCTGGCGTCTTCATTTTACACCATGCAGGTATATGACAGGGTTGTTCCAACCGGATCAAGCCAAACCTTGTTAGTATTAACGCTTGGGGTATTTATTGCTGTTCTATACGAACTGGCAACTAAAAAAATACGTGGCAATCTGACGTTAAAACTCGTCAACGCTATTGATAAAAAACTTGCCACCAATGTGTAT
The DNA here is from genome assembly GCA_929200485.1 of uncultured Gammaproteobacteria bacterium. Taxonomy (GTDB): domain Bacteria; phylum Pseudomonadota; class Gammaproteobacteria; order Pseudomonadales; family DT-91; genus CAKMZU01. The sequence continues at coordinate 15,575 of CAKMZU010000019.1, forward strand.
AACCGGTTTCTATCTATCCGCCTGGATCAATTACCCAAAAATGTTGGGACAACCGCGGGACAAATCAAAGGCTATGAAACGGTTAGGAATTTTCTGGCAACCATTACCAGCTACCTTATTGTGGATCTCCCATTCGCTTTTCTTTTTTGCGGAGTTATCTTTTTTATCGCAAGCGAATTAGCATACATTCCTCTATGCTTTTTCGTTCTCGGCATAAGTATTGGTCTATTTAACCGCAAACGTGTGTTACAACTCTCTAACCAAATGCGTGTTACGCAAAACCAAAGCACTGGCATTCTCGTTGAATCAATCGAAGGCGCTGAGACCATTAAATCCGGTCAGGCAGGCTGGCGTATGCTCGGTCGCTGGCTAAATATCACCGACCAAGCCAGACACAATGATATTCGCTTAAAAAAAATCAGTGAAGCATCGCAATATATTATTCAATCTGCCCAGCAGCTATCCTATGTTTTTTTAATCGCTTCAGGCGCCTTAATTATTGGGCAAGGAGAATTAACCACGGGGGGGTTGATAGCCTGTAGTATTCTCTCCTCTCGTATTTTGGCACCCGTTGCAATGATCCCCAATCAAATTATGCAGTGGGGGCAGGTCAAATCCGCACTGATTGGACTCGACCAACTATGGGATCTTAAAGATGATCATCATGATATTGATACACCACTGGTGCCTGAAACCATCCGAGGTGATTTTGATTTTGAAGAGGTACTGGCTCAATACACCGACCAGCCTGCGCTGTCCATCAACGAACTCTCAATCAAAGCCGGTGAAAAAATTGGTATTTTAGGTCCAGTAGGCGCAGGAAAAACAACACTGCTTCGTTTACTCTCAGGCATGTATAAGCCACAACAAGGTCGCATTCTGCTAGACAACATGGATTTAAGCCATATTGCCAAACCTATGCTGTCAGAACACACCGCATTTATTCAACAAGAAGCTCGGCTATTCGCCGGTTCGCTCCGTGAAAATCTTATCTTGGGGATTATCGATCCCGGTGATGATGCCATTCTTAAAGCCGCTGAATTAACAGGGCTGTTGGAAAATGTGATTAAAAGCCACCCCGAAGGATTACATCAACCTATTCATGAAGGTGGAACAGGTCTGTCCGGCGGTCAAAAGCAGTTAGTTAATTTAACTCGCTCCTTTCTTCGAGAGCCATCGATCTGGCTATTGGATGAACCTACGGCCTCTATGGATAGAGGCCTTGAAATTCAAGTGACTAATGCCTTGCAACAAACCATTCAACCGAACCACACCCTCTTTCTTGTCACTCATAAGCTGGAAATGCTATCACTCACTGATCGCATTCTTTTTATCATGAAAAACAGAATTGTTCTTGATGGCCCCAAAGAGGATGTTCTCAAGAAGCTTCAGGCGGGTAATCAAAAAGCATAATGAATAGCGTATCGGCTCATAACGTTTGTCAGACAAACACAGACATCAGGAACACCCTTCTCACAAGCAACAGGGTGAAAATCCAAGAGCCAATCTATCTTTTAGCATTTTCGTGAAGGCGGAAATATATTAGCTGTTAAACCGATTAACAAAGCGTAAAAGGCCACAGGATGACTGAGCCAACAGACCCAGGCATAAAACCAAATCAACTCCCTCTATCAACTGAAGCGGCTTCTTCGCCACAAAAGCAACTGACCATTGGGTCCTTTTGCCACGGTTTGAAAAATAGTATTTCTATGACTGTTTGGCTATTCACGGGTCTAACCGCTTTTTTACTCTGGGCTGCTTTTTTTGAAATTGAACAGTCAGTCAGAGCCATGGGGCAGGTCATTCCAAGTGCCAGAACGCAGATTATTCAGGCTACCGATGGCGGTGTATTATTGGAAATTCTGGTTGAAGAAGGACAAACCGTTAAACAAGATCAACTCCTGGCCGTTCTTGAAAAAGATCGAGCCAATGCAGCCTATCAGGAAATTAAAGCACGTGTCATGTCATTGAAAGCCACCCTGATTCGCTGTGAAGCAGAGGTCAATAATCACCCGCCCGAATATCCTGAAAGTTTTTCTGCTTACCCGGATATTGTCAAAAGACAATTGGGATTTTATGACCAGAGAAAAAAAGCACTCGAAGATGAGGTTGCAACACACCAAAGCAATCTGCAACTGGCCAATAAAGAACTGACTATGAATAAAGCTTTATTTAAAACCGGTGATATTAGTCAGATTGAATTGATGAAAAGCCAACGTCAAGTGACTGAGTTTAAGGGAAAACTCCTCGCGTCAAAAAACAAATACCTCTCAGAAGCAAGACAGGAAGCGGCTAAAGTCCAAGGTGATCTTGCAACCACAGAATTTAAGCTCAATGAAAAAAAGGATATTCTAGAGCATACCGAGTTACGTGCACCCGTTGATGGCACCGTAAAGTATCTACGATTTAACACCTTAGGCGGCGTATTAAAAGCAGGTGATGAATTAATGCAGATCACCCCAACTGAAAGCGGGATGATTCTGGAAACAAAAATTAACCCTGTCGACATTGCTCAGTTACATATCGGCCAATTAGCCAATGTTAAAATCGATGCGTTTGATTACACCACCTATGGTGGTCTTGATGGGACACTGATTTATCTGAGTTCAGACACCTTGGCAGAGCAACAAAAAGAAGGGGATAAGTCAGCAAATTTCTACCGCGCTTACATTATGGTTCATAATGATAGCCTGCAAAGTAACCCCAAACTCTCAGCAAATTCGCTCAAACCTGGAATGACAGCCACAGCAGACATTCGAACAAAAAACCGAACCGTATTGAAATATATCGTTAAACCTATCGCCAGAGCTTTTGATGGGGCATTGAAACAACGTTGATACGCTATAAATTAATTGAGTTAGACTGTTTAAGCACCAATTCAGCTTTGAAATAACAGCCTTGGATATGTGAGCGATAGTTTGACAACCAATGTTTGAAAGCGAATTATCAGGGTTTGTCTTTTTGCTCATTGAAGCTATGGCCTAGCGTCTGTTAATACTCATCATTAAAACGCAATACCAACAACCGGATTTTTATGATGCATTGAACAGACACCGACAATCTTCTACTATTGGCCTTCGATGTATTAATCTAATCGTTTTGAATAGTTGAGCATCACCGCAATTACACTTATCCAGCAAAATAATAAGAATTAAAGTTGCTAGTGATACACTGCAATATAGGTGACTAAGAAGCTTTAAATAGTTTCAAGCAAAAATTCTTCAACTGCTTTGTACTCTTCTTCTGCGGCATTGAGAACCTGTAAGGCTTCGTTCATGTCGCTATTACGGCCCATTTGCTCTAATGTTTTGCAAAGCGCTGTCAATTTACCAGCGGAGAGATTTAATGCACTGCCTTTAAAACTATGTGCTGCAGAACGCAACTCATTTGCGTCAGCATTAGCGATAGCATCTTTAATCGCATCTAACCGCAATTTGGAGTCACCAATAAAAGTATCTATCAGGAGCCTGAAATCATCTCCCATGATTTCTCGCAGTTCGTTTAAAGCGGCTTCATCAACCCTTTTTGTTTCTGTCATTTGCATCTCCTTTGCCTAACATGAAACCATTGGCTGCAAGCATAATAAAGCAGTATTTCTATTTATAATTCGAAAACAATTTACTAAGGATATCACAAGTCGATCAACAAATTTAACAATGGTAAAAGAATAGAGAAGTCTACTATTTAAACAGCTTTGTGCGATAAACAAAAAAGGGGAAACCTCTGCTTTTATATCTTTATTCGCTAACCGCATTTACCGACCAATTTATTTACCAACCAAGATCAAGAGCAAAGTGTTTAAGGACTTACCCTTTCTATTTTTAAGCTTTTTTGCTTAACGTCGCTCGAGCTTTGAATTATTCGCTTTAGGGGATACCCTAAGTTCTAAGCTAGACGAGCTATGTTAAAACATTAACTCCAAGAAAATATCGCTCTTACTTTATTTCCTTTGCCCAAGTAGTTTAGATCAGTACACAAGGACTGGACAAGTGCGATACCTCTTCCACTATATAGCTTTTGCTTTTTCTGTAAAGGGGCAATTTCTTGATAGTTAAAGCCACTACCACTATCCTCAACCTCCACAGCCAGCTGCCCATAAGGCTTTGAGCCATGGAACTCTAACCGAATATGAATAAATCCCTTATCCAATTTCTTTAACCGTTGTTCTCTTTGTGCATAATAAAGCGAAAATCCATTAGGAGAAGATTTAACGCGAGAGTCTAACTCTAACAACCCATGATCCAGAGAATTATTGTAAAGCTCTGAAATAATAACAAAAAGTTCGCCTGTAAAGCGCCTTAGATCAGATGTATTTAGCAATAACTGCTGCAACAATGGCAGTGGATCTTTCTCTTTAATTGAATCTGGCAGCAACTGCAAGGTAAACGTCCAATCGGCGTTTGCTTCGCGGTCACGGTCAAAAGCTATTGTCGGCGGTGGCTTTTTAATCAAACGATCGACCATACGAATGGCCACTAATGATCGATCATCAGACAATTGACAGTCACCAGCAAAAGCCGTGACAGCCTGATTTATTCTATCAAACATATTTTCTGGCTCAGGCGCATCATCAAACAGACTCATTAAGCGGCACTCGCCAAACTGTTCAGAATTATTGTTTTCAGCTTCTAATATACCATCCGTCCACATATAAAAATAATCATCTTTTGATAATTGAAAGCTTTGCGTTTTATTATCAAATTGATTATTTGACAGAATACCTAAAGGCAAGTGTTGTGC
>CAKMZU010000020.1 GCA_929200485.1 uncultured Gammaproteobacteria bacterium
TCATTGATGAGATTGAATCCAATGACATCTAACATTTTCGGCAGCGATGGCACGTCACCAATTGACGCAATCGCTGAAAAGGCCGGTGCATTTTCAGATCCATCATGAATGAGACTGATAAACCGATCATTCACCTGCTGCTGCGTGAATTCATAACTGCCATTGCCAAGTGCTGCCCCCCCTTCAATAGTGGCATTCTGCACAGAAGTGAGTGTCCATACTATTTGTGAAGCCGGTATACCTGCCTTGGCAGCAAGCAGCTCATCCGATGATAAAATCAATGCTTCACCTTCTAATAAGGTGATAGCAAGGTTTTCGATTCTTGGTGCATCCTTGTCACCAATGTTCGCGGCATTGATCAGTATCTCGATAGAAAATTCTGTTCCATCAAGCGAACGTACCGTTAAACTGTCAGTAAGTGCTCCAGCATCCCCTAAAGCATTCACTTCAGGCAATTCACTATCAATCCAATAGTTCCAGGAACCATCCTGATTGATCTGTAAAGACCCAAGACCTGTCACAACTTCCTCGATAAATCCTGATTCATCTGGATTCGCATCATAAATGCTTAAACTGCCCTCAGCCGTTAAATCATCACCATAATAGCCTGCAGCCATTGCCGTTGCGTCACCGTCAATTACCGGCGCATAATTTTTATGAATAACGTCAATTGTTGCGTTAAAGGTTGTAATCCCTTTGCCATCCGATAATGCGACCGTTAAATTTGCCTCACCTGTGAAATCATCGGCGGGTTTAAATGACCAGCTATTGCTAGCAGGTGAGGTTATGATGCCTTCTGATGAGGGAGCAGTAACGGTCAGAATGCTCATAGCATCCCCATCAGCATCTGATGCCTGTGCCAAGAGTGCATCCATACTGAGAGTGATGCTCTGTGTATGTTCGACTGTGCCAAGGAATAACGCCTCAGAAACCGGATTATCATTAACCTCGGTCACTGTGAAATTAATGGTTTGACGTTCACTAAAACCAATACCATCACTGACGCGAAAATCAAAAGCCGCATAATCAGCACCATTGTCATTGAGATCCGCTTGATAGCTAAGACCGGACAGCTCATCCTTGTCAATCACCTGACCTACATTAACGGCAACCCCCTTAAAGAGTAAATCTCCGTTTTCTGGCAGGCTTTCGATTTTAATGGCTTGTAATTTATCTCCTGCGTTTTGATCCACAAATGAAAAGTTGGACTTATTAAAGGTTAGAGGCCGATCTTCAAGTAACGTCAGCGTAACCGACTGCGTTACAGGCAGATGATTCACTGTTTCTGCAAGACTTTTTAAATGTTCTATCGTCGTAGAATTGATGGATACAAATTCATCGCCTAAATGATCTTGCGCTTCACTAAAAAGCTGAATGACCTCACCGGTCATTACCATCTCACCCTCTGTAAACTCAAGGGCGCTTGCCAGCGATTCAACCACTTCTGTCGTCGTCAAATCGCCCTTATCCTCTAAAGCCGAGATCATTGACAAAACTGACCCACCCGCATTGGCTTCCGCTGGAGTACCTGACTGATCAATGGCAGGCACAATGTCATAAGTCGTCACTGACTTATCCGAGGCTAACAGTGTTTTAGCAACCTGAGCATTCACAGATTCGATTATTTCTGCATGTTTCGCTGAATCATCCAATGCATTCAGCTGTTGATTGATTAATGTCGCAGCCAATGTGGTGATGGGATTAATGTGCATGGTGATATTGGCTGCAGTATCTTCAGCCGCCGCACTCCAGGCACTCAAGAGCCCCTGAAGATCTTTCGGCTCGCCCGTCGCTTCATCAATATAATCCGGCGCGTCAGTTGCGTCTTTTACGACCGCTTTAACGTAGGCAACGTCCCCGGGAATCACAGCAAGATAATTTCCATTATCATCAACAGATGCTTGGGCAATCAGGTTATCGGAAATATCATAGAGCTCAACGCTTAACCCGTGGCTCTCAATTAATGGCCCAAGGATAATGCTGCCACTGAATTCTCTTTGAGTTTCATTGATAGCGACAGATTCCTGATTGCCCCCATTACCTTCATCTTTACTACCATTAAATAAATAGACCAAGCCGGTCATTGTCGCTGCTGAAGCAACACCTATGATGGCCAATATACCCGTACCAAAGCCTGTATCAACGTTCTCTTCGTCTTCTTTTTTTTGTTGCTCGTCGCCCTCTGGTGTCATTCCCTCTTGCGGCGAGGCCCCTTGCACCTGGTAAAGATTGTTAATGGAATAATCATCGATCACATCGGATAAGATATTTTCATCGCCATAAATATAAATTACCTGAGAGCCGTCGGCTAAGGTATCAAAAGACTCAGTTGACGCATCAATAGCAAAGGCAGGTTCAACAGGATGTGCAACCAAGAGTTCGGTTGGGCTCTGCGCTCCTTGCAGATAAAAATTTTCGGCAACCATTGAGGTTTGACCAGAAGGCCGAACAATATCAACAACCAGATCGTCCTGCTGGCGTCTCGCCAAGATGTTCGACGCCAATGTCTGATTCGCACCTTGCGTGAGCTTGATTTGACTAACCTCACTACAGTCCAGTCGATAAGTATCAAGATCCGACAATAAAACAGATTTTTTATTATTTACAATTAGGTTAACATCATTCGTCAAACTTGAAAAATCTGCTTTTTTCATGCCCTGCTATCCGTGCTGAATATTTAGTATTTTAAAAAACAAAACAAGTAAAATAACTATAGCAAGCCTGCAGTTTTCAACAAACTCTAGCGTAAACAACTCAATATCTTGCCTGGTTTCACACGCAATGCTCTTCACAAATAAGTCCCGAAACTAAATCTTAAGGGCATAGATAACATTCTCCGTAATCTCTCGGTAAAGCGCTAAAGCTTACAGTGAAAGTTCGGTTGCTAATTCGATACTTTCTCATCGCATATTCGAACTCACCGATTGCTTTACCCTCTGATTCCAAGTGAGGCTTGTTTTTCGCTAACCATCAATACAGCTAAAGCCTCCAGAGCTTTCGATAGATATATACAGCGTTCAACTCAACTTTAAGGTATTCTACATGCATCAATTATCTGCTATCATTCGGGCTTTTTTTTGGGGAATGCTCTGGGTTACCGGGGTACTCTCTGTGGCTCTAACGACAGGAACAGCTATGTCCACACCAACTATAATTTATACGCAAACTGACGAAGCCCCTGCTTTAGCAACGCATTCGTTACTTCCTATTATTGAATCTTTCACCAAAACCGCTGGCATCAAGGTTGAAACCCGCGATATTTCTCTCTCTGGTCGTGTCATTGCGAATTTCCCTGAATTTTTAAACGATGATCAAAAAATTGACGATGCTTTAGCTGAACTAGGCGAATTAGCTAAAACCCCTGAAGCCAACATCATCAAGCTACCAAACATCAGTGCATCGGTACCTCAGTTAGTCGCCACCATCAAAGAATTGCAAGCCAAAGGCTATGCATTGCCAGACTACCCGGAAGAGCCTGCCAATGACGAAGAAAAAGCCATCAAAGCCAAATATGACAAAATCAAAGGCAGCGCCGTAAACCCGGTATTACGTGAAGGTAACTCTGACCGCCGTGCACCTAAAGCCGTTAAGCAATATGCGAAAACCCACCCACACTCAATGGGTGCCTGGAGCCAAGACTCTAAAACTCACGTCGCTAGTATGCCAGCCGGTGATTTTTTCGGCAGCGAACAATCTGTGATCATTGATCAAGCCAATGAATTCACGATCATCTTTACCGATAGCGAAGGCAATGAAACGGTTCTAAAAACCGCATCACCATTACAAGCTGGCGAAGTGATTGATTCATCCGTTATGCAAGCGCAAGCACTACGTGAATTTATCGCCAAAGAAATCGATGATGCCAAAGCCCGGGGCATTCTTTTCTCATTGCACATGAAAGCGACCATGATGAAAGTCTCTGACCCTATCATCTTCGGTCATGTCGTTTCTGTGTTCTATAAAAAAGCTTTAGAAAAGCACAGCGATACACTCAACAAACTCGGTGTTGATCTTAACAACGGTATCGGTGATCTTTACAACAAGATTCAAAGCTTGCCGGAAGCTGAACAAGCAGCAATTAAAGCAGATATTGACGCTGTGTATGCTGAGCAACCTGACCTTGCAATGGTTGATTCCGATCGTGGCATTACTAACCTTCACGTGCCATCAGACATCATTATTGATGCGTCTATGCCTGCAATGATTCGTACGTCAGGTCAGATGTGGAATAAAGATGGCAAACAACAAGACACCAAAGCTGTCATCCCTGATCGCTCTTATGCCGGTGTTTATCAAGAAACTATCGATTTTTGTATTAAAAACGGTGCGTTTGACCCAACAACCATGGGCAGCGTTTCAAACGTTGGCTTGATGGCACAAAAAGCAGAAGAATACGGCTCGCACGACAAGACATTTGAAATGTCAGGCAAAGGGTCAGTTAAAATCCTTGATAAAGACGGCAACACCTTAATGCAGCACGATGTCAATCAGGGTGATATTTTCCGTATGTGTCAGGTAAAAGATGCACCGATCAAAGATTGGGTTAAGTTGGCCGTCAATCGTGCCAAAGCAACCGGCAATCCTGCCGTATTCTGGTTAGATGAAAATCGGGCGCACGATGCCAACCTAATCAAGAAACTCAATACTTACCTTGCAGATCACGACACTGCAGGCCTTGAAATTCTAATCAAGAAGCCTGTTGATGCAACGCGTTTTTCATTAGAGCGTATTGCCAAAGGTGAAGACACTATCTCTGTAACCGGTAACGTTTTACGTGACTACTTAACTGACCTATTCCCAATTTTGGAGTTAGGCACTAGTGCTAAAATGCTTTCCATTGTTCCTCTGATGAACGGTGGTGGCTTGTTTGAAACAGGCGCAGGCGGTAGCGCACCTAAACACGTTCAACAGTTCGAAAAAGAAAACCACTTACGTTGGGATTCTTTAGGTGAATTCTTAGCCCTTGCCGTTTCTCTTGAACATTTAGCTGAGCGTTTTGATAATGCTAAAGCTCATGTTCTTGCAAAAACTCTGGATGATGCAACCACTGAGTTACTGATGAACAACAAGTCACCTTCGCGCAAGGTGAAAGAGCTGGATAACCGTGGAAGCCACTTCTATTTGGCAAGCTACTGGGCTAAAGCCTTAGCCACCCAAACAGAAGATGCTGAACTTAAAAACGCATTTGCAGCTTTTGCTACATTCTGCACCGAAAAAGAAGCGGAAATCGTTGAAGCATTGAATGATGTCCAAGGCGTTGCTGTTGATCTTAAAGGCTACTTCCGCCCAGACGAAAGTTTAGCTGATCAAGCCATGCGTCCAGTTGATGCACTTAATCAAGCGTTATCACTGATCAATCAGTAATTTTTAAGCTCAAAAAAAAGCGGCAATTCATTGCCGCTTAAATGATTTCTTATCTTTATTTACAGCGTTTTTGACCACTTATTATTATCAACAACTTATTTTTATTCAGGATTCCTTTTCAACCCACTCATTTTCACTAGCCGTTAAATTCTCACCGCCAGAATATTGGTCACTGGATCAAAGCAACAATAATCTTTTGTTGATTGGCGACGTCAAAAGCTGCCCTGAGAGACCTTATTATTATTATAAAATCATCGAAATTGGCCAAATTAACCTAGCATCTCTGGATTTAGTCTCTATCAACGTCCGCAGGAATTAGGGTCTATATAATTAAATATAGTAATACTTTTTGAATGCATATAACTTTATATTCTTAAAATTATGTAACGAAGAGCATACGCAAAGACAGACTTTTCAATAATCAGCAAACAATCTATCATTTGGAAATCTTTGATAAGGATTGAACCGAAGCAATATCAATAAACTCAGAGCCGCCAGATAAAGAACCTGAATCAAATGGTGTTTGTGAATCCTTCACTTGCCCCACCCCGTTATTATCGCAACAAACTAAAAAATAAATATTAAATTTATTATTCAATATAGCAATCTCTTACAATAAGCGAACGGGAGGCTATCAGGCTCCCTGATCAAAAGTCAGAATCGACCAATACGGGTTCTTTATAAAACCCTATTCGATTACCCGACTTCTTTTTGGAAATTCTAGGACGAATCAATCGAATACCCTTCACACCAGCTTCAAGAGCCGCTTCAATATCATGATCATCATCACCATAAAACCATTGGATGTTCTTTTCTTTAATAGGCGCTGTCTTTGAATTAATAATCCCTTTATTTGGGCCTGCATAAATAACAGGGTGCATATTTTTAATACCAAATACATCACCCAAATATTCTTTTAACGAATAGTCACCACGCTCAACACACTCAGAGCTAATACGTGCCGTGATAAAGTAAATATCATCCCCCCTGTCAATATGCATAGCCATCAAAGGCTTGATACTTTCTTTGGGCAAGAGCGTTTTCACCATGCTGCAATTGATTTTGTTATAACGCCCGGGGATTTTCGTTTCGTCTTTATATTCGGGATAATCAAACGCAATACCGTTGGTTAACGCACTAGTCAAGACCACGGCATCATCAACATCAAAGCCAACGGCCATCGGTGGCTTACCTTCTAACTGTGATTTTAATCCTTCGATCGTTACCCAATTAAGGTTATCAGGCAAATGTTGACTGAAAAGCTCTCGAGAACTGTAATGGTTTTTTTGTGGCGATTTGCCGCAAATGACCATAGATACGACAAAAAGCATCAGGATGGCAAATCGGAACATACTCAACACCTTCAAGAATAAACAATACTAAGATTCATACTCTGACAAAAAGTTTATTCTTAAATGATGTTGATTCAAGAAATTACTGTGTCACTCCTGCTTTTAAATGTGATGGTTTTCTTGCATAGACCATTTTCAAGATCGCAGGCAGCAGTAATATATCGGCCAATAATGCCAAAACAACAATGGTTGAAGTGATAATGCCGAAATCATTCAGGCTGATCAGCGTTGAAAAGAGATAAGTACCAAAACCACAGAACAGCAGCACGGTAGTAAACAATAAAGCATTACCCGTGGTCTCTAGTGTTTTCATCACAGCAAGCTCTGCATTACCGGTTTCTTTATAAAACATTTGAAAACTATTAAGGAAGTGCACGGTATCATCTACAACAAGCCCAATGGCAATGCTTCCAATCAAAATCGAATAGAGATCCAGCGGCAGTTTAAATACATACATCATTCCCATACCCACAACAATAGGCAGTAGATTTGGGATCATACTTAACAATCCCAAGCGAATACCCAAGGTTAGAATCATCATCAGGGTGATAACAAAGGCAGCGCTGACATAACTTTCGGCCATGCTTTCAATCGCCAGTTTTTGGATGGGCGCTAAAAGATAGACAACACCGGTATAGGTAATTTCAGCAAATCCTTCAAAGTATTCGGTTACCCAAGCCTCTAATTCATCAAGGTAATTAGAATAATGAATTAAATCACGCCAAGGAGCCAGCATGGTAATCCGCGCGCCTTGACCATCGTTAGTTATCCATTCTTCCAGGTCTTTACCCCCTGACATTTCAAAAATCAGGAGCTCTTGAGCGACCAGCTCATCAGTGTCAGGAACTGTGTAATGTGCATCATCATTACCCTGAAGGCTTTTATTAACCTGCTTTAGCGTATCAACAATGGATCGGCTACTCCCCACGGCAACCCCATCATGCTCAAAGGCTAAGGCCTTCTCATTAAAGCTGTCCAGTCGCTGTTGAAACTCAACCGTTTTAATTCCATTATCAATGCCAGTATCTAACAGAAGCTCAATGGCTATCGACCCATAGAATTCATTGTTGAGCAATTCAATCGAGACAGGTAACTCTTGCTCAGGCGGCAGCCATTTCACCGGGTCATGCTGAAAACGTAACTGACTGACCGAATAAATTGCCCCAATACAAACAATGGCAAAAATGCTAATGATGGTTTTAGGTTTTTGCCAACCGAGTCGGCCAATCGCAGCTAACAAGACCTGACTTTTTTCAATCATGCGATTCTTTTCAAGTGAGGGTTTGATGTTAACCATCGCCATTAACGCAGGCAGCATAAAGAGTGTGTTAAAGAAGACAATAAAGACACCTAAAGCGGCAAATAAGCCTAGATCCGCAATAGGAATGATATCTGCCAATGCAAATGACAGCATCCCCATCGCAGTGGTTGCACTGGTTAACAAGATTGGCATGCCTGTGTGGCCAAGCGCATATGAGATAGCGGCTCGCTTGTCTTGATGTTTGTTGTAATGCTGAAAAAAGATACTTAAAAAATGGACGGAATCACAGACACCCACCGTCAGGATGAATGCCGGTAAAATTTGTGAGAAAGAACTTAATGCCACATCAAAAAAGGCCATCATGCCTAATGTGCTTGCAAGAGAAATATCAATGATCAATATTGGAAGAATAACAGCCGTAAAGCGCCTAAAGAGAAAATACAGTAAAAGAAAAATCACCAGGTTTGATGCGACAGCAAAGATCGGGGTTTCGATGGCAATTTTACTTAATAATGTATCGCCGATGAGCGGTCCCCCTGATAGCGTTACCTGAAAGTCATCCCCTTCATATTTTGCAACCACATCACGAACCGACTCCACATACTTGTGCTGATCAAAGGAGGTAAAAGGCTGGGGTTTGCCTTTATACAAATCGGGTGAAAACGGCTTTTGATACACATAAACCGCCGTATAGTCGCCGTTTTTACTGATAAAATTATCTCGAAGGGTTGGCGTATCCATGACTCGCTGTTTAAAAGTCTCAAGTTCTTCAGCAGTTTCAGGAAAAGTGAGTTCGAGGTTGTCAACCACTAAACCATCGTCATCACCATAAATAACATCGACACTGGCCAGACTTTTGATACGGTCAAAATTATAAGTGTTCTCTTCAATTTCTTGATGAAACGCCATCAACGTCTTTAAAAACTCAAAATCAAACACTTCAGGGGTTTTGATCATCACCACTAATGCTTCTTCGAAACCGTAACGCTTATGGAATTCGTGATACGCCAAGACATCAGGATGGGTTTTATCCAAATTACTCTCATTAGAGGTATCAATTCGCAAGGAGCCTAAGGATACACAGCAAAGAGCCGCTAACACTAAGGTGCCAATGAGAACTTTTTTGGGATGGCAATAAATCCAATCGCCAAGTCGGGCAAAATTTTGCTGAATCGTTATTTTAAGAGACATAATTATCGATTTATTTTTTTTATTGCACGCATCTTACTGATTTGAATGCGCAATTTCGAGGAAACACAGCGAAAATTGCCAATATTTAATTGAGAAGCGATGTAAGCCTATCGAACACTGTAAATAGTGTATAGCGATAATATCAATCTGCCTCCCAACCAATTAAAAAACCTATGCTGATATGGCGTTAATTTATAAAAACAATTGAATTATTTAAAAGCTTTCCTGTCGAATAGCGTGCAATGCATAGCGCATATTGATGTCGCTTTCAACTCTAACTTGTTGATTTTGAATAAACTGAAACATGAAGATATTGATAAAACTGGTTTTAGGCATTGTTCTCGGTGTAGCCATTGGCTTCTATGCGCCTGAGTTCATTATTCGCACGATGTTAACGATCAAAACGATCGGAGCAGAAGTGATCGGTTTTTCTGTCTCGTTAATTATTTTGTTTTACATAAGCTCTGGTATTGCCAGCCTGCCAAACAATGCAGGTTCAATTTTAAAAACCACCCTCTTTTTCGCCTATGGTTTTACAGTGCTAGCAGGCATATTGGCATATTTGGCGGGCAACGGGTTCATACCCTTACTCACCGATAGTGGTTTGAGCGTTACGCATTCATCTTCTTATGAGCCTTTTTTTTTCTTCTCCATCCCGCCACTATTAAGCGTAACCAGCGCATTAATTTCTGCGATATTACTGGGTTTAGGGGTGAGTATAAGCAACAGTCATCACATTAAATCAATGATCAATGAAGGGCGAAATATCCTTGATCTTTATCTTCACAAACTGATCATCCCCCTGTTACCTTTTTATATCGCCGCCATGTTTACTGACCTGACCGCACAAGGAAAAGTGTTAGCCACATTGGAAATATTTGGGCTGGTACTTGGCCTTGTCTTCACTATTCACTGGGTCTGGTTAGTTTTTCTATATAGCCTCGCTGGAGCGGCCACAGGTCAGAACCCATTTAAGTTATTAAAAAACATGTTGCCCGCCTATTTCACTGCATTAGGCACCATGTCCTCAACAGCGACCATTCCAGTAACTCTGGACAGCACCAAAAAATTAAAGATAAATCCCAATGTTGCCGATTTTACTATCCCCATCTGTGCAACTATACATATCTCAGGCTCAACCATAACGATTGTAATTTGCGCACTAGCAGTGATGCACTCAAATCTTTCACTTTCAATCCCTGACTTGATAGGCATACTCCCCTTTATTCTTATGTTAGGAATAACAATGATAGCAGCACCCGGCATACCGGGTGGAGCCGTCATGGCAGCCTCTGGACTTCTGGCAAGCATGTTAGGATTTGGTGAAAATGAATTGGCACTTATGATTGCGCTTTATTTGGCACAAGATAGCTTTGGTACAGCAACGAATGTCACAGGCGACGGAGCGCTATCCATGCTTGTCAATAAATATTCCCCTCTTCCATCTAAGCTTTCGGCATCCAATTCATCAAAACAACCTCCGACAATATCGATACGAGCTGATGGCCTCGATTCCTAATAGATCCAATCCCATCATCCGTCAACTTCAAGCCTTTAAGGATTTATTATGTCTGACCAGTTTTATCATAGGATGCGCTCTCAACTCGATGAGATCAAAGAACAAGGGCTTTATAAAACTGAAAAGCCCTTGCTCTGTGCACAACAGACCTCTGTCAGGCTCTATAAGGATAACGACCAGTCAAACGAAGTCATTAACCTTTGTGCTAACAATTATTTAGGCTTAGCCAACCACCCGGAGCTTATAAAAGCAGCAAAAAAAGGCTTGGATGATTATGGCTTTGGGGTAGCCTCTGTGCGCTTTATCTGTGGTACGCAAGATCAGCACAAATTACTCGAAGCGCATCTTGCTGCATTTTTAGGCATGGAGGATACCATACTCTACTCCTCATGCTTTGATGCTAACGCAGGATTATTTGAAACTATATTAACGCAGAACGATGCGGTTATTTCAGATGCACTCAATCATGCATCAATTATAGACGGCATACGCCTTTGCAAAGCAGCACGCTTCCGATACGCCAATAATGATATGTCGGCATTGGAATCGGCATTAAAAAAAGCCGATCAGAGCGGCTGCCAGACTAAACTCATTGTCACCGATGGGGTGTTTTCAATGGATGGTATTATTGCCAACCTACCGGGAATTTGTGATTTAGCCGAGAAGTATTCTGCCCTTGTGATGGTTGATGACTCTCATGCCGTCGGTTTTATGGGCGACAATGGCGCTGGCACCCACAGATATCATGCGGTTCAAGATCGTGTCGACATTCTAACAGGCACACTAGGTAAAGCATTGGGCGGCGCATCTGGTGGTTATACTGCCGGTAAAAAAGAGTTAATCGAATGGCTCCGGCAACGCTCAAGACCTTATCTTTTTTCAAATTCATTAGCGCCTGCCATTGTTAATGCGTCACTGCATATGCTCAAGGTTCTAAAAGACAACCATCACCTAAGAGCTCAATTGCTTCACAATGCTGATTATTTTCGTAAAGGGCTGAAGCAGGCTGGTTTTGATTTGATCGGTGCCGATCACGCCATCGTGCCTGTCTTACTCAATGACGAAAAAATAGCGTTGGAATTTTCGCAACAATTACTGGAAAAAGGTGTGTATGCCGTGCCCTTTTCGTATCCTGTCGTCCCTAAAAATCAAGCACGAATACGGACCCAGATGTCAGCCGCTCACAGCAAGACACAATTAGACAAGGCCATTGCAGCGTTTATTGAGGTGGGAAAATTAATGGACCTGATTGATTAGGAGATTTTTTATCTATGAAAATGAAGGCACTATCCAAGCTCAAACCAGAGCGAGGTATTTGGATGACCCAGGTCGACCGCCCTATTACCGGCAGTAACGATGTGCTTATCAAAATAAAAAAAACAGCCATCTGTGGTACGGATGTACATATTTATAATTGGGATAACTGGTCTCAGCAAACCATCCCCGTGCCGATGGTTGTCGGTCATGAATTCATGGGCGAAATAGTCGATGTAGGCACTGAAGTGCGCGGTTTTTCTATAGGTGATCGTGTCTCTGGCGAAGGACATATTACCTGTGGCTATTGCCGAAACTGCCGTGGAGGTCGAGTCCATCTTTGTCGACATACTATCGGAGTCGGCGTCAATCGTGTGGGTGCCTTTGCTGAATATCTCTCCATTCCTGCATTCAACGTTTTCAAAATGCCAGAGGCTATCCCTGATGATGTAACAGCTATTTTTGACCCATTAGGTAACGCCATTCACACCGCACTTTCTTTTGACCTTGTCGGTGAAGATGTGTTGATCACAGGTGCAGGCCCGATTGGCATTATGGCTGCGGCTGTCGCAAAGCATGTAGGCGCAAGGCACGTTGTTATCACTGATGTAAACCCTTATCGCCTGAATCTGGCAAAGCGACTCGGCGTGACTCACACTGTCGATGTCAGGCACGAGTCGATTAAAGAGATCATGGTCGGTATGGGCATGACTGAAGGTTTTGATGTGGGGCTTGAAATGTCAGGGGCGCAAGGCGCATTAGCGAGCATGGTTAACGCCATGAATCATGGTGGTAAAATTTCTCTTCTAGGTATTCCATCTAATGATATTGCGTTCGACTGGCAGGCTTTTATTCATAAAGGACTGATTATCAAAGGGGTTTATGGACGAGAGATGTTTGAAACCTGGTATAAGATGACCAGTTTGATTCAATCAGGGTTTAACATTCAAGATATCATTACCCATACCTTTCCTATCGATGAGTTTGAAAAAGGCTTTGATGTGATGTGCTCAGGACAGTCAGGTAAAGTTATACTGAATTGGGAATGAGCAAACCCACTATGAAAGACGGTATCTAAAACCTATTATTTTTAATGCTTTTCACCTTTCCGCTGAATTTGCATGCCATTTATGAAGATGCTAAAGCTAAACAGCTATGTAGTTAAGGCACAAGCACGCAGTAATACAAACGTCTTTCAAGTGCTTGCAACACAGCCTCGGGGAAATTGGTGACTACCCGCCAGCTGGCATTTAAAATGCCCATGTCTGCGTTCAGTTTGCTTACTATAGAACGACTATTAGCTTCACAAATCTACCTTAACATGAACATTTTATCTTGCCAGTGAACACGACTATTGGCTTGACATGTCGTACGAATTTGGTTTCTCACTTTCCAAATGAACCAGCCTTAATTTTTTCTCTGAAGCTATCGCTAAAATGCTATTATCTGGACTGAATGCAAGATCGTTAACACCATCATATGAGGCTTCATGGTCTAACTCAGCAACCCTTGTCGAATAGACTAATGAGTAATCACAATTATTACCTAACCCTTTTTGAAAGATTTTTACCTCACTATTATCATCGCCGGTAGCCAAAAATTTATCATCTGGACTAAATTTTAGCTGCTTAATCTGTTTGTACATTTGACTCTGAAGCTGTTGAGGAAGAGGATCATTATCCCAATCAAAACCTTCAGGAAGATGGTGTATATTCCACCAATGATCTTTAGGTCCACGTTTGAAACGGATCGTTTGTATTGCGTTATTAACGCTAAAGGGATTAGAGGAGGTTTTTCCAGAAACGATATTCAAAGAACTTTCATTAGCGCTTTCATCGGAACTTTTTTGATTATCTAGACGATAAATTCGAACACTGTTATCGCCTGTGCTTACTGCTATAAGATTCGAATCATTACTTATGGCTACATCACTTTGGCCTAATTGCCGCTGACGCTCAGTATCTTCAAAAACATTTTCTTTATAATTATTTTCAAGATTAAAAAGCTGCACATTTCGACCTTGCCTTGCCACCGCTAAATATTTTCCATCTTTGCTATAATTTAAACTGGATAATTTCAATGCAGATTCTGAATTTGGATTGTCTGGATTGTTATATTTAAAGTCTGTGAGTCTTTCTCCCTTATCATTATAAAGTACTATGTCATTATCATCACTTATTGCGATTATTTTGCCATCAGGGCTAAATTTAACTATACGACCATGTCCATCAAGCTTAATTTCCTCAACTGAAAGAACTTGACTTTCATTATTAAACCCATTCAAGTCAACGATTTTTGCTGTTTTATCCGATGAAGCAGTTGCCATATATTTTCCATTAGGACTAAAGCTAATACCATTCACACTTTTTTTATGCAGGCCGAAAGAAATGAGCTCTGAACCAGAAGTATCATTTTGAAGCTTACCTGAAAAAATGTTAGGTTGAGTCGTATATGCGGTTGTACCCAGCGCTATAAATTTTTTATCTGGATCTGCTGGCAAGCTTGGCGAAAGTTTCGCGCACATAATTTGCTCACCTGTAATCTGAAATATCTTTTCCAGCGATACAAGAGTCTCTTTATTTTCTCCATCTTTATTAATGCTATAAAGATAAGTTCGATTAGGATGTGTGCGCACAACTAAATGTCTTCCATCATCACTAATCTCAACGCTGCGCGGACACTCTTTTTTTTCATACTCACAACGGCAACGATTGAGAATTTCTTCCACCCACCCTTCAAAATTTAATGGCAAAGATTCGTCTTCTGTCTTTAAATCGTCCAGATAAGCGTTGTAATGCTCGCGTGCTCCTTCACTAGAAGTCGTCTGTTTGTAACCCATGCATGGATCGCAGCGGGCATCCTCATTCCTTAAAAAAAAAGTGGATAATGCAGCCTTCAATACGTTTGGTATTGGAGGCTGAGAAAATACCGAACAAGAAAAAAAAATAGTGAACAATAAAAACCTTTCACAATAAAAACCTTTCACAATAAAAACCTTTCACAATAAAATTTTCAACGTTGTCTGTACATTTTGACAGGTCGATATCTATTCGATAACCGTTATATCGTGTAGAGATGTGATAAACTTAAAAGTTCATCGAATATGGAATTTATTTTAGAAAATAATTAACACCATTAGAAAGACAGTTTGAGCGTAGAATGAACCAAAAAAAACAAATAGAAAATAGCTTGAAATAGATAGCAAAAAAAAATTTGAAATTGCACATATTATATACAGTAAATATAGCAATAATATGACTCATCCAGAACTTAAGCAGCTTGAACAAAAACTCATAAACGATTCAATTTTTTCAGAATTTTGTGCACCACTAACAGAAAGCTTTGAAGAGATAAAGTACAACCCGAAGATATACAATACGCTTTCAATGCCGCTATTCTCAAGTTTGGGATGTCTGAGACACCTTCAGGGAAATATCGTCCTCCGTGAGTTTGTACAAACACTCTATCATTTAACCGAAGAAGAAAAGCTGCCATTTAAGGTGTTGTTACATGAAAATGCCTTCTAATAGATTGTATGACCGCCAGCTTAAGCCTTTATACGAAGGGTATATCTAATGGCTCGGACACCGTTGTAAAATTTTACATTAAACCCTATAGACAACAGTGTTTTTATAATGTTCATAGTTTCTTATTTAATATAATTGCGATTGCGGAGAGGGGAAATTATGGTTTCAGGCCTAAAAAAACTTTCAAGGTGAGTAAAAATCACAAGCTGGAAAGGCTCAAAATGAGCGCTAACAATGGAGGATTTGGATTTATATCCAAATCCGCACTTCCTAAGCTATACTTTCAAACACCGATAATGATAAATAGAATTTAGTGCTCACGAGTCGATAAGAATTGAATTTCAGGATATCGATCTTGTGCCAGGGACAAGTTGACTCTTGTCGGCGCAAGGTAACTCAGATGCCCACCGCCATCAATGGCTAAATTATCCGCAGCTTTTCGCTTGAACGCATCTAATGCTTTCGCATCATCCGATTCAACCCAATGCGCGGTATAGACATTAACCGGTTCATAAATGGCTTCTACTTTATATTCATCCTTTAATCGATAAGCAACAACTTCAAATTGAAGTACTCCAACAGCCCCCACGATAATATCGTTATTATTCAGCGGGAAGAAAACCTGTGTTGAACCTTCCTCTGACAGCTGCTGCAAGCCTTTTTGAAGCTGCTTGGTTTTCAAAGGATCTTTTAATCGAATACGACGGAACAGCTCAGGGGCAAAATGCGGAATACCCGTGAATTTTAAATTTTCACCTTCAGTGAACGTATCACCAATCTGGATCGTGCCGTGATTATGAAGACCGATAATGTCACCTGAGACCGCTTCATCAATCACAACTCGCTCACCGGCTTTAAAACTAACCGCATCAGCAATTTTAATATCCTTACCGATTCGGACATGTTTCATTTTCATGCCCTTACGATACTGCCCTGAACAAATACGCATGAACGCAATTCTGTCTCTATGTTTCGGGTCCATATTGGCTTGAATCTTAAAGACAAATCCTGTGAGCTTTTCTTCTGTTGCCTCAACCGTTCGCGTCTTCGTTTCTCGATTTAAAGGGCTTGGTGCCCATTCAACAAAACCATCGAGCATTTCACGTACGCCAAAGTTACCTAGCGCTGTTCCGAAATAAACCGGCGTTAATTCACCTTTTAAGAACGCTTCATGGTTAAATTCGTGACTTGCCCCTTTCACCAACTCAATTTCATCGACTAAATCATCGTAATAAACACCCAGCAACTCACGTGCTGCATCGGTATTCAAGCCCTCGATACGTTCATCTTCGGGCATTTGATGACCGCCTTGCTGGCGATAGACATGAATGGTATCCGTATAAAGGTTATAAACCCCTTTAAACTCTTTACCCATACCAATAGGCCAGTTAATAGGTGCCGCTTCAATACCTAGAACATCTTCAATTTCATCTAAAAGCTCGATGCCTTCTCTGACATCCCTATCGAGCTTATTCACGAAGCTGATGATGGGCGTGTTTCGTAATCGACAGACATTCATCAGCTTAATGGTTCGCTCTTCGACGCCTTTAGCACCATCAACTACCATTAATGCAGAATCGACCGCCGTTAGGGTTCGATAGGTATCTTCAGAGAAATCTTCGTGCCCCGGAGTATCAAGAAGGTTCACCAAGCTGTTTTTGTAAGGAAACTGCATCACTGAGGAAGTCACCGAGATCCCCCGCTCCTGTTCCATAGTCA
Source organism: uncultured Gammaproteobacteria bacterium (assembly GCA_929200485.1). Classification (GTDB taxonomy): domain Bacteria; phylum Pseudomonadota; class Gammaproteobacteria; order Pseudomonadales; family DT-91; genus CAKMZU01. The sequence continues at coordinate 17,188 of CAKMZU010000020.1, forward strand.
TCCAATCAGAGGTTGCATGACGATCGGATTTTTTGCCTTTAACCGTCCCTGCTACTTGAATAAGCTGACCTAGAAGGATCAATTTTTCAGTAATCGTTGTTTTACCGGCGTCAGGATGCGAAATGATCGCAAAGGTCTTGCGAGATTGAATCCGATCGAGAAGTGAAGTTGTCATGCCTATTCATGCCTATTGCCACGACCTTTGCAATATAAAAAGTTTTGCAAAGGTCATGTGTAAAAATCGGCTGATTATACAGAAACATCAGGCAAGGACATAACAATAAACTGAAATAAAATGACAGCTGCTGGCCAATAACACACAGCAATGGAAAATAGCATGATTGAATGGCAAAGATTTAATCATGTAGAGTACAGCGCCAAGGGTATAAAGTATGCCTCCGGCTACTAGCCACTGCATACCAGCTGTTGAAAATCTATCCAGCAATTCTGGCAATGCAAAAATAATTGTCCAGCCGGTGAAGACATAAAGAATGGTTGATAGCAGTGAATATTTCCCGGTAAAAAATAATTTTAAAATGACCCCGGACAATGCCATTGACCATGTGACGCCAAATAAAATCCAGCCAACTTTTCCATTGAGTGTAATCAGTGTGAATGGCGTATAGGTTCCTGCAATCAACAAATAGATGGCAGCATGATCGACGACTTTCCAGCGTTTACGCTTAATCAAATTCTTTTCTTTATGGTAAAAAGTCGAGGCTGCATAAAGACTCACTAGACTGAGACCATATAAACTGAAAGAAACGATGACAATTAATTTCCCAGATTCAACCGCCTTGACGACAAGATACAAAGAGGCGAAAACACTTAATAAAAACCCAGCAAAATGCGAGAGAATATTTAATCTCTCTTCGCAATCAGAATAAGTATCCACTTAACCTTCCTTTAGAACCTTCTGTACAGAACAAATTACAACGAACAATTCGCCAATTGTTTGTCTAACGATTATACAACTCATTATGGTGACTTATGACTAGAATCATTCAAGCATTTTCACTAATCATCATACTCTGCGCCTGCAATGAAAGCCTAACATCAAAATCGTCTTCATCAAGCAGTAAAATTTCAGCCACTATAACCTACCGCGAACGTATAGCATTGCCACCAGGCTCAAGTCTTCAACTGAAAATCATCCCATTAGCTTCTAATAACGCAGATCTCATCATACGGAAAACGCAACTGCTCAACAATGCACCACCCTTTTCATTTGACATTGAAATCCCTGAAAAAATGCGCCAATCAGCTGAAAGTTTTGTCCTTCAAGCGGATATCAAACGAAATGAACAAACGCTATTCACAGCAACGAAGAACATAGGGGTGCTTAATCACTCCAAAGACCTTGGTGAAATTCTCGTTAAACGTATAAAGCCTCAAGCGAAAAAGGACGAGAAGCTTTCAGGTTTGGTTGAGCAACAATGGGAGCTAATCGAAATATATGGTCAGCCCATTCATAACCCTGCTAACCTCCCAATGCCTTGGCTTAAATTTGAAGCCAATGGCAGACTGCTAGGCTTCACAGGCTGCAATCAAACCCAAGGTAAATACAAAATTACGGACGAACAAGTCCAGCTAAGGCCTGGAGTTATTACCAATAAATTCTGCATCAAAGCCACGATTAATGAAAAAGATTTTCTTGATGCGCTTAAAAAAACAGCCAACATTGAAATCAGCAATAACCATCTATTATTGATCGGGAACGACAAATCTCAACTAGGTGCTTTCCAAAAAAAACGCTAAGGTGAGACATAACGACTAGCAAAGACAATAGAGTAATAGCTTAATCTTTGTGCACTGACTTAAGAAAAAGGATGCCTTCTAATATTCGTACACCTAACATAAATAAAACAAAGGCAACGAAAGGGTTATAAGGATGAATCCAAGGCATTGGAACAAAAGCCGCTGCAAAAGCCAGAACCGAAATCAAAATAATAAAAAGAGGAAGAGCAACATGCTGTTTAAATAATAGCATTATCGAGATTGCTAATAATAAACCACTCAACACAGGAAAAGTGGCCGTCCAAATGACCAGCATAATAATCTCAAGCAGTGCCCATATTATCAAGCTAATTGATGCCTGCCGAATAAGAGTCTTCGCAATTGCATAAGATTTAACCTGCGTGAATAACGCAATTCGAGGTGAGGTTTGATCAGCGGGATCCATCGCAATACTCCATTATCACATGACGAGATCAATGGAGTATAGCCAATTAAAACCAAATCTTTTGAAAAGTCTAAAGACCTAAGTTTCGATGAAACGAATAATTAAATAAACTGCCTTACTTGGCAATGGCAATGAAAGCGCTCTTCAATAGATTCCGGAGAAACGCGTTATCTTCAATGAGCCTGAGCCTGTTCAGTGTTGATAAAATCGGCTGAACCTAGTACTTCGTTTCACAGCATTTGTCTGGTTCAGCAGTCACAGATTTTTCTGTGATAAGGCGC
>CAKMZU010000021.1:0-13236 GCA_929200485.1 uncultured Gammaproteobacteria bacterium
TTATTACAACTATCTGCATTTGCCGGTTGATGTCTACACCTTAAAAGAAGGCAGACCTTATTTGAAGGCTGCTTATGAATATACCATTTCGCCGTTTAAATACAGCCGCTCGACAAACTATGACAAACCACAGATTATCAACAAATCCCTGTGGAGTGAGGCGCATAGCGGGTTTGTTGATACGGAGCGCAACACCCATCATTATGATCGATACGGCAAAAAAACCTTTGAAAGTCATGAACTTTTTGATCGAGTTAACGGTAAGTGGAATAAAATCTTAAGCAGTCATTATCGTTATTATCCGCACTACAGCCTTAAGAGACGCACCATTAAAACGGATCATGTGACAGGTCAGAGGATTAAGAAAAATTACACATTAAGCCAGGATAAAAAAACACATCGGTCGGCAACGGTTTCTTATGTGCAAGCACAGAACAGTGAACAATGGGCGCCCTGGTATCAGGACGATGTTAAATACGACAACATAGGTCGCAAAACCTTCCATAGCCGTCAATGGCTGACAAAAGAATACCAGGGGCCAGAAAAAACCTGGCAGACTTTTACCTATGATTTTGATGCTGACTCAAAAGCCTTAACCATTGCCAGAATCAGAGCCTCGGGCGCTGCGAGAAAGACCGTTATTGATACCCGAAATAATCAGATAATGAAACACATCACGCCCCTTAATGAAACGTCAAGCTATCGTTATGATGCGCTTAATCGGCGGATTAAAACCATCGATCCTTTAGGTCAAGTCACTGAGAATGCGTATGACACCCATCAACAAGGCGGCGCAAATACGGTAATTACAACCAGTCCCCTAGGGTATAAAAGGCGAACGACCTTTGATGCGAAACACCAGCCCATTCACCAGCACGATTTTTATGGAAACCAGTGGCGACACTTATCATCCCAGCGATACAATGGTTTTGGCAAGGTGGTTGAGCACACGGATATTAATCAATTGACCAGTACCACACAGATGGATGAGTTTGAACGGCCTCTGGTGCATACTGATGTGTATGGCAACAGGACGGAATACCAATACGATGATTTTTTATTAACAACAACCTTGTATCTTAATCAGCATAAAATCCATGAAAAACAGACTGAACCATGGAATATGTTGGTGCGGGATCGGTTTTATCCTAACTTCGATAATACAAGGGAATCACAGTCTGGCTATATTGAGAATACCACCAGGCACTCAGGCTTTAAGAAAAAGATCGAAGAAACCAACAGCCTCGTTGATCGCTATGATTTGGAAAAAACAAACAGCGTCACTCGCCATTTTGTTTATGATCCGAGCTTGAATCTTATTGAAGAAAAAACCCATGGGTTTGGCGATACTCAATACACGATAAACTACAGCCATGATATTTTTAATCACGCCGTCACCAAACGCAAAACGCTTTGCGAGAACAATAAAACATCAAGCAGTCAGGGGGAAACCTACCACTATGATACCGATGGGCAATTGCGTGAAATTCACACGCCAGCGCTGCCGTCAGGGGAACAACTGATCACCCGTTTTAGCTATAACAAAAACGGTAAACGAATCAAGGTCGTTTTGCCTAGTGGGCAGCATCTGTCCCAAACATATAACCCCTTGAATCTGCCAGATCAGGCAAGCTGGATGCGAGCCGGCAAACACTATCAAATTACCCATCAATACGATGCAGACAGACGGATAATTTCAACCAAAGACAGTGAGAATCAATTATTAGGTTTCAGCTACCTCGATAATGGATTATTAACCGGCATCAACTACCCTGATGGCCAGAATTATTCTGTCACTTATGATGAGAGAAACCGAAAGATCAAAGAGACCCCCCTCGCAGGCCCTGTTCATCATTTTCATTACGATGAGAAAGATGCAGGTAAGTTAAGTTCAGTCCAATCAGGTAGCCTGAGTGTTAATTATCATTATGGTGTGGATGACAATGATTATAAACATCAGCTGATCCGGCGATCCTATTATCAACCAAAAACTGGCGAGACGGTTGAATCCATTATTTATGGCTCGCAGGGCATGCCTGTCAGAACTGAAGTACTCAATAGACAGACAGGGTTGACCTATGAAGTAAACTACGCATTTAACCCACGAAAACAATTGGTTGTTTTATCATCGAAAAATCATAAAGGCCATTCACAACCCGAGTTGGTTAATATGCATTACCGCTACAATGCACTGAATCAACTGATATCGGAAAAAGTGTCGAACGGCAATGACAGCCGGGAATTACATTATCAGCATGATGCCAATGGCAATTTAACCCTTGAGCAGGAATTGATAGATGGCAAGCATTCAAACAAAACCTTTGTTTATAATCCATGGGATCAACTTGTTGAGGTCTCATCAGGCTATGTGCCCGATAACGGTCAATTGAACTATGACCCCGATGGGCGATTAATCAAAGATCATCAAGGGGTGGAATATGCGTATGACGATAGCGGTTATTTATTATCCGTTAATACACCGAATGAGCGTATTGACTATGATTACTGGCCAAATGGGCAGCTCGCCCACCGAAAAGTTTCCACTGCACAATCAACACAATCCAGTCAAATATATCACGATCATAATAACAACATTATTGCGATGAATGATAATGACCATTGGCGTTATCTGCTAAAAGACAAACAACGCATTTTGGCGTCAAGTGATGTATCGACCGCCAGCTCTTTTAATGAAGAAACCTCGACTGATAAAAACAACATGAATGAATGGTTTATGAGCAACCACAGTGTCGGCGCTTTGTTGTCTGAGGCCGGTCATTTATCAACCAAAGATTACATGGCTTATGGTGCGTCACTTAAAACGAATGCAATGGATAAAACAGGTTTGATGGGCTGGCATCAACAATATCTGGATACGACCGTTGACCTTGTGTATTTTAACAGCCGATTTTATTCCCCAATGCTTAAGCGCTTTATCACACCGGATAACCTGTTAGTTGATAATCGGTACCGTTACGCCAAGTCGAATCCGTTGTTCTACCATGACCCGACAGGGCATAACGCACGTGCATTAAACTATAGCTTGGGTCCTGTGATCACAACATTAGGTATTGCAGGCATCATTTTCGCGATACCCACAGGTGGGGCATCACTAACGTTATTTGGCGGTGCTGCCTTTGCTGCTAGTGTTGCAGCGGCGCTTTCCGGGGTGTCATTAATCGGTTCTCAGGGTTCACTGGATCATGGTAATAAGAAAGTTGCAAATGTATTACAGGCTACCAGTCTTGGTTTAGGTTTGGCTGCTTTCGTCTCATCAGCGGCTTCTTTTGCGCCTGCTATTAGTGGCTGGTTGGCAACAGGGGAGTTCAGTGTCGCGTCCCATTGGTATAATCTAACTGGCATATGGGATGATTTGGTTTCACATCTACCAAACGCAAGCGTTGCTGAGGGGGGGACCAGTGTCACCCTTAGTGGGCTGGCTGCTGGGGAGCAACAAGATCGTTCACTTTTAACTGAAACTGAATGGCGTCAATTATTTTCATCGAGCAGCCGAAGGACTGGTAATCTTTATCTCATCGACGAGGTCGGTCAACCACCTAGACTTCAGGTAAAACTCCCTAGAGCTTTGCGTATTACGCTTAGTACATTAGCTGGATCAACAATCAATACGGCGCTTGCCTCAGTTGACGTTCATGAATCATTTGGGGCAACAGATATGAATGAAAAGCAATCAGAATCAACTGATGCTGATACAAATCAGCGCACACAGGGAGGCGAAGGAATGATGCCGCAGGCGGAGGTATTGAACTGGTCAGAGCTAAGAAGTCATAGCAATCAACACGCACCTGATAAAATATTTGCAAATGATGTTTTTTTCTCTCCTGCAACTGAGCCTTTTGGTATTCATTGAGCTCAGGATAAGAAAGTTTTTTGAACGATAAAAAATAATAATTATCTAATACATAATTCATATAAATATTTTTAATCTATGGCTGACTAATAGAGAGCTTAAGAACCTGTTTCACTTGAATAAATTATAAATATAGCCGTTAAATTTATCGGTTTTAACCTTATATAATGAGTCTCTATCCTCATTCAAGAGGAGGTATTGATGAGTCGGTATTTCATTCAACTAGCGATAGTTTCTCTATGGTTATTTGCTTCTTTTGTCTATGGCTATTCGGGTTCTCACGCCTACAATAAAACCTCAATAGATAACGTTTCTGTTAATGCGGCAACGGGATCATTTGATTTTTTTTACCCTGTTATTTCTACGCAAGGTATCAGGGAACCATTCGAGCTGAATCTTACTTACCGTTTCAATCGAAAGGGCCTTTTTGGATTACCTCAAGGCTGGCAACTGGATTTGGATTATGTTGATGAAAAAACGGCAAATATCCATGGGCAACAATGGCTAATCGATCCACTCTGGCGGGATGAGACACTGACCCCTTCGGGTCTTAAATATTATAACCAGCACGGCTCTAAATTTATTGATCAAATAGAAGCGAAGCCAGTACCAGGCTTTAGTGATCATAACTTCCGGTTTGTATTAAATCACAACGATGGAAGTCGAAGTTATTTTTCCCATCAAGGCTTGTTAGTGGTCAAGGTGGATCGATTTAGTAATGCTATCATTTATAATTACCAACAGCCTGTCAGATCACTCGAATCTGCACGACTCGATTCCATCGTTGATAATTATGGCAATAAGTATCAGTTTATTTACGCACCCAATGAGATGCGTATCGTGATGCCAGATCAAAGGGAGATGGTTATATACAACGGTAATGCTGGCATCATGAAAATCGTTGATCCATTAAAACTTCATACCGATATTACCTATGTCAAACAGTTTAATCGCAATCTTGTCAAATCAATTGAAGCGCCGTCCGGACTGTTTGTGAATTTAACCTATAGCGGTATTCACTATAAAAATGATGGAAAAACCCAGGAGATGCCGGTTGTTGAATCCCTTGAGAAAATTGATTTGGGCACCAATGAAATCATTGAGCAAACGCATTATACGTATTCAGCAGACAATAATTTTACAGGCTTCCCCAATTACAGTTTATCGGATGCGACCGATAGTTTAATGGATAGCGAAGACCAGTCGTATCGTTACTGGGTACAGATTACCAAAAGTGATCTGGGCGTCCCGCCAAAATTTCAAAGCCAGTTATTTTATTACAACTATCTGCATTTGCCGGTTGACGTCACTATCTTAAAAGAGGGCAAACCTTATTTGAAAACATCTTATGAGTATATGATTTCACCGTTTAAATACAGTCGCTCGACGAACTATGATAAACCGCAGATGATGAAAAGATCGCTCTGGAGTGAGGCGCATAATCGGTTTGTTGATACTGAACGACACGCCAGTAATTATGATCGATATGGAAAAAAAATATTTGAAAATCATGAGGTTTTTGACCGTGTCAACGGCAAATGGAACAAAATTTTAACCAGCGAATATAGCTATTATCCCAATTACAGCCTGAAGAGACATACAATTAAAACGGATCAGGTGACAGGTCAGAAAATTAAAAAAAATTATACCTTAAGCCATGATAAAAAAACGCATCAATCGGCAACGGTTGCTTATGCGCAAGGTAGAAACAGTGAGCGATGGTCACACTGGTATCAGGAAGATTTTAAGCACGATGACAATGGACGCAAAATTTACCATGGTCGGCAGTGGTTAATTAAAAACTACCAGGGGCCTGAAAAAACCTGGCAGAATTTTACCTATGATTTTGATGCTGACTCAAAAGCCTTAACCATTGCCAGAATCAGAGCCTCGGGCGCTGCGAGAAAGACCGTTATTGATACCCGAAATAATCAGATAATGAAACACATCACGCCCCTTAATGAAACGTCAAGCTATCGTTATGATGCGCTTAATCGGCGGATTAAAACCATCGATCCTTTAGGTCAAGTCACTGAGAATGCGTATGACACCCATCAACAAGGCGGCGCAAATACGGTAATTACAACCAGTCCCCTAGGGTATAAAAGGCGAACGACCTTTGATGCGAAACACCAGCCCATTCACCAGCACGATTTTTATGGAAACCAGTGGCGACACTTATCATCCCAGCGATACAATGGTTTTGGCAAGGTGATTGAACACACGGATATTAATCAGCTGACCAGTACCAGGAAGATGGATGTGTTTGATAGGCCATTGGAGCATGTTGATATCTATGGCAATAAAACAGAATATGCATACGATGACTTTTTATTAACAACAACCTTGTATCTTAATAATCATAAAATCCACGAGAAACGCACTGAGCCATGGAACGCATTGGTGCAGGATCGGTTTTATCCCAACGCTGATAACGTTAGGGATTCACAGTTTGACTATATTGAAAATACCATCAGACACTCAGGCTTTAAGAAAAAAATTGAAGAAACCAATAGTTTAGTTGATCGCTTAAGTTCAGCAAAAAAAGAGAGTGTCACCCGCCGCTTTATCTATGACGCTAGCTTAAATTTGATTGAAGAAAATACTCAGGGGTTTGGTGATACTGAATTTACGATCAAATACAGCCATGATATTTTTAATCACCCAGTCACTAAACGCAAAACGCTCATCGAGAACAATCAAACATCGATTAGTGAAGGGGAAACCTACCTCTATGATAGTGATGGACAGTTAAGTGAAATTCAGTCGCCTAAGCTTGCATCAGGCAAACAATTAATCACCCAGTTTACTTACAACAAAAACGGTAAAAGAATTAAGGCAGTGTTGCCCAGCGGGCAGAGTATTTTGCAGACGTATAATTCCCTGAACCTTCCCCATCAGTCGAGCTGGAGACGAAACGGGAAGCGCTATCACATCACCCATCAATACGATGCCGACAGGCGACTCATTTCCACCAAAGACAGTGAGAATCAATTACTATCATTCAGCTATCTTGATAATGGATTATTAACCGGGATAACTTACCCTGATGGGCAGCGTTATTCCGTCACTTATGACGAGAGGAATAGAAAGGCCATAGAGAAAACTTTCGCAGGGCCTGTTCATCATTTTCATTATGAGTCGAAAGATTTGGGTCAACTAAGTTCAGTCAGCTCAGATGATCTGAGTGTTCATTATCATTATGGTAAGGATGACAATGATTATAAGCATCAGCTAATTCAGCGTAGCCTTCATCAACCAAAAACGGGTGAGACGGTCGAATCCATGACGTATGGGGCCCTTGGCATACCTGTAAAGACAGAAGTATTTAATCGACAGGAAGGGGTGGTGTATGAAGTTAACTACGGATTTAACGCACGAAAACAATTAGTTGTCTTATCTGCAAATAGCCACAAGGGGCATGCACAGCCTGAGCCAGTTAGGATGCATTACCGCTACAATGCGCTAAATCAGCTTGTAGAAGAAAAAGTGACTAACGGTGATGATAGCCGGGAATTGCATTATCAGCATGATGCCAATGGCAATTTAACCCTTGAGCAGGAATTGATAGATGGCAAGCATTCAAACAAAACCTTTGTTTACAATCCCTGGGATCAGCTGGTTCAAGTCGTATCAAGTTATACGCCCCATAATGGTAGATTGAGTTATGACGGCGATGGTCGCTTAATCAAAGATCATCAGGGATTAGAATACGCGTATGACGATAGCGGATATTTATTATCCGTCAACACGCCTACCGAGCGTATCGACTATGATTATTGGCCAAACGGGCATCTCTCCAATCGAAAGATTTCCAATGCACAGGTAACAACGTCTACGCAAATATATCATGATCATAATAAAAACATTATTGCGATGAATGATAATGATCACTGGCGATATCTATTAAAGGATGATCAAGGTATTTTAGCCTCGAGTGATGTTCCGACAGCGACTTCTGCTAATGAAAATACAGCAATTGATGAAAGTAACACCAATGAATGGTTTATGAGCAACCACAGTGTTGGGGCTTTGTTATCCGATGCGGGTGATTTATCGACTAAACATTACATGGCATATGGTGCGTCAATTAATAGCAGTGTAACGGATAGGGCAGGAAGGTTAGGTTGGCATCAACAGTATTTAGATTCGACGGCGGATCTTGTTTATTTTAAAAGCCGATTTTATTCGCCTGCCCTTAAACGATTTATCACGCCCGACAACCTCCTGGTTGATAATCGATATCGCTACGCCAAATCGAATCCGTTATTTTACCATGACCCAACAGGCCATATCTCAAGTGGGATGAGCTATGGCTTGGGTATAGGCGTTGTTTCTTTAGGCCTTCTGGGTATTGCACTTGCTGTGCCGACAGGTGGTGCCTCACTGACAGCTTCTGGCGAAGCTGCTATTGTTGCTGGTGCTTCAACAACCGTTTCGGGTGCTGCATTGGTAGGCTCTCAACTGGCATTGGATTCCGGCAATACAAAACTTGCTAAGTATCTACAGTTTGGCAGTATCGGTTTTGGTGCGCTTGCGTTGGGCGCATCAGCGGTTTCTCTTGCCCCTGCGATCAGTGACTGGTGGGCAACGGGGGAGTTTAGTGTCTCATCGCATTGGTATGACGCAACTCGCGTTTGGCAAAAATTAGCGGATAATGTGCCAGGTGCAAGGGTTGCAGAAGGCGGCAGGGGGTTAGTGCTTACTGGGCAAACTACTGGCGAGAAAGCAGGGACTACAGAGCAGCGAGTCTTGTCCTTAAGTGAGTGGAGGAGGATTCTTGGCGGTCCAAATACTTCTACAGTAGAGCTTGCAAGAAAAATTAATTTATACGGACAAGTCCCCCCGACGCTTAATTTAACTATACCTCATCCTTTTATTCCTGCGTTTAGTGCAATAGCTGGCTCAATTACCACGATTGTTGGAAGCTCTTTGGGGGCTTATCAAACGTTCACATATCCGACCGATACGGAGGATACAAATTCAGAATCCACCAGTGCTGATACCAATCAGCATAAACAGGCTGGCGTCGATGATTCTCAACCAGCTGAAGTATTGAACTGGACAGAAATAAGAGGTCATCAACATCCAAATGCATCCGATGAAATGCTTAAGAGTGACGCGTTTTTCTCTGCGACACCCGATCCTTTTGGTATTCATTGATTACTGGGCAATTAATTAGAGATTCCGTGTAGTATAAAAAATTTTTGAACGATAAATTGGAAGCAAAATCTAACGTATCAGTTGATTCTTCAATTTTATGAATTTAACAATGTTGGTTGCTAACTTCTAAATTGTAAGCGGTGAAGTTCATTTAAGTACTTTGAGTCTCTACCATTGCCGTATGGAGGCATTAATGAATCCTGGTTTGATTCAGATACTAATGTCTTCCACCTTTTTGTTTGTCTCTTTTTGCTATAGCTATTCTGGCTCACACGCTTACAATAAAACGTCAATTGAAAAAGTGTCTGTCAATGCCGCAACAGGGGCATTTGATTTCTCTTACCCTATTATTTCATGGCGGGGGATCAGGGAGACTTTCGAGTTGAATCTTACCTACCGTTTTAATCGCAAAGGCCTTTTTGGTTTGCCTCAAGGCTGGCAGTTGGATCTGGACTTTATTGACGGTGAAACCGCCAATATTCATGGACAGCAGTGGTTGATCGATCCGCTGTGGCGAGATGAGACACTCAAAGCGTCAGGACTTAAGTATTATAACCAGCATGGCACAGTCTTTATTGATCAAATTGAGGCGAAGCCGATTCCCGTGTTTACAGGGTTTATTTGTCGTTATGTGTTGAAGCATAACGACGGAAGTTTTTGTTATTTTTCTCATCAAGGATTGTTAGTCCTCAAAGTCGATCGATTTAAGAATGCCATAGCCTTCCATTATCAGCAGCCTGTCAGATCGTTGGAATCAGCGAAACTTGATTCTATCGTTGATAATTATGGTAATGCATATCAGTTTGTTTATGCACCCAATGAAATGCGTATCGTGATGCCAGATCAAAGGGAAATGATCGTCTATAGCAATAATGATGGCATTATTAAAATTGTTGATCCTCTCAAACTATATACCGATATCAGCTACGTTAAAGCTTTTAATCGTAATCTTTTACGAACCATCGAATCACCAAGCGGTCTCTTTGTGAGTTTAACTTACAACAGCATTCACATTAAAAATGGTGGAAAAACACAGGCGATGCCTGTTGTAGAATCCCTTGAAAAAATCGATAGAGCAACCAGCAAAATTCTTGAGCAAACGCACTATAAATACTCGCCAGATGATAATTTTACCGGGTTTCCCAAATACAGTTTATCCGATAAGACGGATAATTTAATGGACAGTAATGATCAGTCGTACCGTTATTGGGTGCAAATTACTAAAAGTGATCTGGGAAAACCGCCAAAGTTTCATAGTCAATTATTTTATTACAACTACCTGCATTTGCCCGTTGAAATCACTACCTTAAAAGACGGTAGGCCTTACTTGAAGACGGTTTATGATTATACGATTTCACCCTTCAAATACAGCCGGTCGACGAATTATGATAAACCGAAAACCATGACTCGCTCACTTTGGAGTCAACAACATCATTGGTTTGTTGATACCGAGCGAAATACCAAAAATTATGACCGATATGGAAAAAAAACCTTTGAAGGGCATGAGGTTTATGATCGAGTCAATGGCAAATGGAATAAAATTTCAAATTCTATTCATACCTATTTTCCTGATTATAGTTTGAAGCGAAGTACAACGAAAACGGACTTTGTGACAGGGCAGAAACTTAAAAAAAGATATACATTAAGCCATGATAAGAAAACGCATCAATCATCAGAGGTGTCCTTTATTCAAGGGGAAAACAGTGAGCAATGGCAGCCCTGGCAGCAAGAGGATTTTAAGCATGATACCTATGGACGAAAAACGCATCATTCAAGGCGTTGGCTCACAAAAAATTATCCCGGTCCTGAAGTAACTTCGTTGGATTTTAACTATGATTTTGATTCGAATTCCAAAGCGTTGACGGTATCCCAAATCAAGGCATCAGGGGCTGCAACCCAATCTATTGTTGATACGAGAAATAATCAGCGAATCAGTCATGTGACCCCGTTAAATGAAACCTGGCATTATCACTATGACGCGCTTAATCGACTCACGGGGATGATGGATCCTTTGGGGTATACCACATCCCATAGTTATGATGATTATCAATCCGCAGGTGCCAATAGGGTCATCGTAACCAGCCCGTTAGGATATAAAACGCGCACGACGCTGGATGCAAAACATCAGCCAATACATCAACATGACACTTTCGACAACCAGTGGCGTCATTTATCTTCACATCGTTATGATGGGCTTGGCAAAGTGATAGCTCAAACGGATATTAATCAGTTGACCAGTACAACCGAGTTTGATGAACTTGAAAGGCCATTGGTTCATGTTGATGGCTATGGTAATACCACCGAATTTAGCTACGATGACTATTTATTAACAACCACCCTTTATCTGAATAAACACAAAATACATCAGAAACTCTCTGAACCATGGGATGTACTAACACGAACACGATTTTATCCTAATTTCGATAACCCAAGGGAATCCCATTCAGGCTTTATTGAGCATACTATCAAATACTCGGGTTTTAAGAAGAAAATAGAAGAGTCCAATAGTATTATTGATCGTTATAGCTCAACCGCAAAAGATACCGTCACTCGCCGTTTTTGCTACGATGCCAGTTTGAATGTCACTGAAGAAAATACTTTCGGATTTAATGGCACTCAATTCGCAATAAAATACACCCATGATATTTTTAATCATGCCGTCACCAAGAAGAAAACACTCCACGAAAATAATGCAACATCTGCCAGTGCGGGTGAAACCTTTGTATACGATGCTGATGGACAGTTGATAGAAAAACAATCCCCCGTTTCAGCATCGGGTAAGCAGCTTGTTACCCATTTTAGTTACAATAAAAATGGTCAGAATATCAAAGTGGTTCTGCCCAGTGGAAAAGCGATCATACAGACCTATAACGCACTTGGATTGCCAAACAAGTCCAGTTGGTCAAGAGAGGGGGGGCTCTATGAAATGACCCATGAGTATGATGCTGATAGACGACTGACCAGCGTAAAGGATGGTCAGGGTCAGTCCATTACCTTCAGCTATCTTGATAACGGATTCCTCACCGGCATGCGCTACCCCGATGGGCAATCTATCGAAGTCACCTATGATGACAAAAATCGAAAGCTTACAGAGAAAAATTTAGGTGGGCCTGTGCATCAATTTCACTATGATGCCAAAGATTCAGGCAAGGTCAGCTCACTACGCTCGGGTGATTTGAGTGTCAATTATCGCTATGGCATAGATGACAATGGGGTTAAACATCAGTTGATCGAGCGTGTCTCTGATCACCCGAAAACCGGCGAGACGGTTGAATCTATTATTTATGGGTCTCAGGGGATACCCATCAAGACACAAGTACAGAATCAAAAATCCGGTGCGGTATATGAAGTAGACTACTTATTTAATCCGAGAAGGCAATTAATGCGCCTTTCCTCTCATCATCACAAGGGACATTCGAAACCAGAATCGGCCCAGATGCATTACAACTACAATGCGCTAAACCAGCTCATCTATGAGAAGGTGACCAACCTTGATACAAGTCGAGAACTCCACTATCAGTATGATGCCAATGGCAATTTGATTCTTGAGAAGGAAATGGGCGACGGTACGCTCTCAAGTACAGCCTTTGTGTATAATCCGCTGGATCAGCTGGTTGAAATTTCATCGGATTATGCACCAGGCAGTGGTAACCTTAGCTATGATCAGGATGGTCGATTAACGAAAGACCATCGAGGTCTGGAATATGCCTACGATGATAAAGGCTATTTATTATCGGTAAACACACCCAGTTCGCGTATTCATTATGATTACTGGCCCAGCGGCGAGCTGTCACATCGTAAGGTAGCAGGGGCAGTCGCATCGCCGCCTTCGCAAATTTACCATGACCTTGAAAAAAACATTGTTGCCGTTAATTCAGGTGATCACTGGCGCTATTTATTAAAGGACAATCAGAATATTTTAGCGTCAACTGAGCTGTTTGCTAAAACTGGCTCTGGTAAAAATACTGCTACTGATAACACCTATACTGAAAGCACCAGCGTGCATGAAAACACGATGGATGAGTGGTTTATGATTAACCATAGTGTTGGTGCCTTGTTATCAGAGACAGGCAATTTATCAACGCAACACTATATGGCTTATGGTAAGCCATTGAATGCCGACTTGCCTGACACACCAGATTTTTTTTGGCATCAGAATTATTCAGACACCCTATCGGATTTGGTGTATTTCAAAAGCCGAT
>CAKMZU010000021.1:13246-15022 GCA_929200485.1 uncultured Gammaproteobacteria bacterium
TATTCGCCAACGCTTAAACGCTTTATTACGCCAGACAATTTGTTGATTGATAATCGCTATCGTTACGCCAAATCTAACCCCTTATTTTACTATGACCCAACAGGGCATTCTGTACGCGATGCGAATTATGGTGTCGGTATAGCAGCGATCGTATTTGGTATTGTCGGTGTGGGGCTTGCTCTGCCTTCAGGGGGTGCAACGTTGACACTAAGTGGCGATGCTGCTGTTGCAGCAGCAGCAGCATCGGCAGCTTCGGGCGCCGCATTGGTAGGCTCTCAAATTGCGTTGAATGCAGGCAATAAAGAATTGGCTAAGAGCCTGCAGTATACCAGTATCGGTTTCGGTGCAGCCGGATTAATCTTGTCAGCGGGTTCTCTCGCGCCAGCTATTAATGCTTTTCGGGTGACTGGGCAGTTCAGCCTTGCTTCTCATTGGTATAACACTACGCCTATATGGGAGAGTATAGCAGCGCGGGTGCCCGGTGCGATGGTTGCTGAAGGTGGAACCGGTCTAGTGCTTACGGGGAGGACTACGGGTGAAGCATTAACAGAATCTGCCCAACACGCAGCGACGCTGACAGACAGTCAATGGGTAAGAGTGCTTGGGTCCGACCCTACTGTAGGAAGAATTACATCTACCATTAATCGATTTGGGCAGGCGCCTCCAGAGTTCATTGTCAATATGCCAAGTCCATATAGGTCCTCGGTTTATGCAATATCTGACTCACTTGCCACTACGCCTCTTGCTTCTATGGGGCTTTATAAATCATACACATCAACAGATACAGAGGATACTGATAAAGAATCCACATCTGGTAAAGCTGATAAGCATAACAAAACTGAATCTGCACCAGCAGCTCATGTATTAAACTGGACGGAAATAAGAGCACAAAGAAATACAGGCGCACCAACTCAAACGTTGGCGAATGGCGCTTTTTCGTCTGGTGCGAAAGAACCTTTTGATCTCTTTGGATGTCATAGATAAGAGATCGTTTAATGAGTTGGAGGCATTGATGAGTCTGCATTTGATTCAGCTAACAGTGGTTTTTATTTTTTCATTTACTTCCGCTGTCTACGGTTATTCAGGCTCTCATGCCTACAATAAAATGTCACTGGAAAAATCGTCCGTCAATGCGGCAACGGGATCATTTGATTTTTCTCACTCCATTATTTCTACACAAGGCATCAGAGAACCTTTTGAATTGAATCTAACGTATCGGTTCAATTCAAAAGGTCTTTTTGGATTGCCTGAAGGCTGGCAACTGGATCTGGATTATATTGATAATAAAACGGCTAATATTCACGGCCAACAATGGCTAATCGATCCGCTTTGGCGGGATGAGACACTGACAGCCTCAGGTCTCAAGTATTATAACCAGCACGGCTCTAAATTTATTGATCAAATTGAAGCCAAGCCTGTACCGGGCTTTGCTGATCATACCTTCCGATTTGTATTAAAGCATAATGACGGAAGTCTAAGTTATTTTTCTCACCAAGGCTTGTTAGTACTTAAGGTGGACCGGTTTAATAATGCCATCCATTTTAACTATCATCAGCCTGTCAGGTCACTCGAATCTGCGCGCCTTGATTCCATCGTTGACAACTATGGTAATAAATACCGATTTTTTTATGCACCGAATGAGATGCGCGTCCTGATGCCAGATCAACGGGAGCTTATTTTATATAGCGGCAAAGATGGCATCATGAAAATCGTTGATCCATTAAAACTCCATACCGATATTAGCTACGTTAAACAGTTTAACCGAACGCTTATCAA
>CAKMZU010000021.1:15032-19639 GCA_929200485.1 uncultured Gammaproteobacteria bacterium
CGTATTCCGCCGATAATAATTTTACAGGCTACCCCAGCTACAGCTTATCGGATAACACCGATAGTTTAATGGACAGTAACGATCAGTCGTATCGTTATTGGGTGCAGATAACGAAAAGTGATTTGGGATCGCCGCCAAAATTTCATAGCCAATTATTTTATTACAACTATCTGCATTTGCCGATAGAGGTTTATACCTTAAAAGAGGGCCGGCCGTATTTGAAAACGGCTTATGCGTACATGATTTCGCCGTTTAAATACAGTCGCTCGACGAACTATGATAAACCACAGACGATGAATAGCTCCCTCTGGAGTGAGCCGCATGGTCGCTTTGTTGATACGGAACGAAAAACCCATAACTACGACAGGCATGGTAAAAAAACCTTTGAAAGTCATGAGATTTTTGATCGAGTTAATGATAAATGGAATACAATTTTCACCAACGCTTATACTTATCATCCGAATTATAGCCTTAAAAAAAGTGCGATTAAAACGGATCATGTAACAGGACAGAAACTTAAAAAAAGTTATGCCTTAAGCTCTGATAAAAAAACGCATCAGTCGGCGACGATTGCTTATATTCAAGGTGAAAACAGTGAACAATGGCAGCCTTGGCGCAAAGAGGTATTCACATTCGACAACAATGGACGTAAAACTTACCATAGCCGCCAATGGCTAACAAAAGACTATCCGGGTCCTGAAAAAACCTGGCTGCATACGACTTATGATTTCGATTCAGATTCGAAAGCGTTAACGATTGCCAAAATAAGAGCCTCGGGCGCTGCGAGAAAGACCGTTATTGATACCCGAAATAATCAGAAAGTAAAACAGATCACGCCCCTTAATGAAACATCAAGCTATCATTACGATGCGTTGAACCGGCTGACCAAAACCATTGATCCATTAGGGTATGTGACTGCGCATACGTATGACACGCATCAGCAGGGCGGGGCAAATACTGTTATTACCACAAGTCCCTTAGGCTATAAACATCGAACCACTTTTGATGCGAAGCATCAGCTAATTCATCGACATGACCATTATGACAATCAATGGCGACACTTGTCATCACAGCGTTACAATGGCTTAGGCAGGGTGATTGAACATGAGGATATTAATCACTTGAGCAGTACCACACAGATGGATGAATTCGACCGGCCATTGGTGCATGTTGATATCTATGGCAATCAAACAGAATATGCATACGATGATTTTTTATTAACAACAACCCTGTATCTTAACAAGCATAAAGTCCACGAGAAACAGATCGAGCCCTGGAATTCACTGGTTCGGGAGCGGTTTTATTCAAACTTTGATAACCCAAGGGATTCACAGCCTGAAACGATTGAAAATACCACCAGACACTCAGGCTTTAATAAAAAAATAGAGGAAACCAACAGTCTTGTCGATCGCTACAACTCAGCAAAAAAAGAGAGTGTCACCCGTCATTTTGTCTATGATCCGAGCTTGAATGTGATTGAAGAAAAAACCCGGGGGTTTGATGGGTCTGAATACACGATAAACTATAGCCATGATATTTTTAATAACGCAGTCACTAAACGCAAAACCCTGAGCGAGAATGATAAACACTCGACCAGTCAGGGGGAAACCTATCGTTATGATACCGATGGGCTATTGAGTGAAGTTGTGTCTCCAACGCTGCCGTCAGGCGAACAACTGATCACCCGTTTTACCTATAACAAAAATGGTAAGAGGATCAAGGCAGTGCTGCCCAGTAGGCAGAGTATTTCTCAGACGTACAACTGCTTGAACTTGCCGGAACAGGCAAGCTGGATGCGAGACGGTAAGCGCTATCACATTACCCATCAATACGATGCCGACAGGCGAATAGCCTCAACCAAAGACAGCAAGAATCAATTATTACGCTTCAGCTATCTTGATAATGGATTATTAACGGGCATTACTTATCCGGATGGCCAGAATTATTCGGTCACCTATGATGATAGAAATCGAAAGATTAAAGAGAAAACCTTCGCAGGGCCTGTTCATCATTTTCATTATGATGAGAAAGATTTAGGGAAACTCACAGAGATTCGCTCGAATGATCTGAGCGTTCATTATCTTTATGGCGAGGATGACAACGATAATAAACATCAGTTGATCCAGCGTATTTATCATCAACCAAAAACTGGAGAGACGGTTGAATCCATTGCCTATGGCTCGCAAGGGTTACCCGTCAAGACTGAAGTACACAATAGACAGGCAGGGTTGATCTATGAAGTTAACTACGCATTTAACCCACGAAAACAATTAGTGGGTTTATCAACGAATAGCCACAAGGGGCATTTAAAGCCTGAGTTGGTTGCGATGGATTACCGCTACAATGCGCTGAATCAGCTGAAATCGGAGAAATTGACTAACGGCGATGACAGTCGGGAATTGCATTATCAGCATGATGCGAATGGCAATTTAACTCTTGAGCAGGAGTTGATTGATGGCAAGCATTCCAACAAAAGCTTTGTTTACAATCCATGGGATCAACTTGTTGAGGTCTCATCAGACTATGTGCCCGATAACGGTCAATTGAGCTATGACACCGATGGGCGATTAATCAAAGATCATCAAGGGGTAGAATATGCGTATGATGATAGTGGTTATTTATTATCCGTTAACACACCTAATGCGCGTATTGACTATGATTACTGGCCAAACGGGCAGCTCTCCCATCGAAAAGTTTCCAATACGCAATCAACGCAGTCTACACAAATATTTCATGATCATAATAAAAACATTATTGCGATGAATGAAAATGATCATTGGCGTTATCTATTAAAGGATAAGCAACGCATTTTAGCCTCGAGTGATGTCCCGGCGCCTGGTGTTCCAGAGACGATGCCTTCGAATGACAAACCCCAGACGACGGAAAACAATACCAATGAATGGTTTATGAACAATCACAGTGTCGGTGCTCAGTTATCAGAAGCTGGTCATTTATCGACGAAACATTACATGGCCTATGGCGCGTCACTTAAAACCAATGCAACGGATTCAAACGATTTGGTAGGTTGGAATCAAGCGTATTTGGACGCGACTGCTGACCTTGTGTATTTTAAAAGTCGATTTTATTCGCCAAGCCTTAAACGATTTATTACACCAGACACCCTGTTAGTCGATAACCGATATCGTTACGCCAAATCGAACCCGTTATTTTACTATGACCCAACAGGACATAGCGTACGTGCAGCTAACTATGGCCTTGGTCTGATTGCCACTGTGTTAGGCTCCTTGGGCTTTGTATATGCAATACCCACAGGCGGTGCGTCACTGACGTTATCTGGTGGCGCTGCCTTTGCTGCCGGTGTTTCAGCTTCACTTTCGGGTGTGGCATTAATGGGTTCTCAGGGGGCGCTGGATCATGGCAATAAGCAAGTGGCAAAAGCATTACAGGCTACCAGTCTTGGTTTAGGTTTGGCTGCTTTCGCCTCATCAGCGGCTTCGTTTGCGCCAGCTATTAGTGGTTGGTTGGCAACAGGGCAGTTAAGTGTTGCGTCCCATTGGTATGATTTAACTGGCATATGGCAGGATCTAGCCTCTCGTGTACCAGGCGCAAGGGTTGCTGGGGGTGGGACCAGAATCACCCTTAGCGGACTGACCGTTGGTGAGGCACGAGGTAATCCACTGCTTACCGATGCTGAATGGGCTGAATTGATTCGACCGAACCGTAGAATGTCGCATATTGCTACTCTCGTCAATCAGGTAGGTCAAGCACCAAAAATTAAAATAACGCTGCCTAGTGCTTTGCGTATGACGCTTTATACATTAGCTGGATCAACAATCAATACGGCGCTTGCCTCAGTTGGCGTTCATGAATCATTTGGTGCATCAGATATAGACGAAAAGCAATCAGAATCAACGGACGCTGATATGAATCAGCACAAGCCGTCTGGCGCTATAGATCCTAATTCGTCTGAAGCATTGAATTGGACAGAAATAAGGGGTCATAAAGATCAAAGTTCACAGGGTGGTTCGCTTGAAAATGACAATTTTTTCTCGGCTGCAAATGACCCCTTTGGTATTCATTAACTGCCTAATTAGAAAAACTTTTGAACAATAAAAAGGAATAATTATCTAACACTCAATTCATAATGATTATTGGTTGGTGGCTATTTTGGGTGGAATTATATTCGAGGTGTTAGAGTGTATTATTACCTCTACCGTTAATCTTGAGATTATGGAGGGATGTCTGCTTTATGCTCGAACGCAAATCTTAAATGTTGTCTGAGGCTAAATGAGCATTATTAACAATGCTTGATTCATAAAAGATTCAATTATTATTGTGCTGATTTTTCGGATGATACTATAGGCGCGGTTGTTAAAAAATTTATTCATTTTAGCTTTTTCTGAAGAAAATGGGACACCTTAATTTATAGGCCATAAATAAAAAACTCGATTCATAGAATGAATTGCCTTTGTTAATGTGCATATTATATAAATGGTTAGATGGCTTATTGAGTATCTATACTCGGTAAATGGGAGGTGTTGATGAGTCTGCATTTGCTTCAGGTGCCGATCGTTTTCATCGTTTTATTTACTTCTTTTGTCCATAGCTACTCTGGCTCTCATGCGTATAATAAAATGTCACTGGAA
>CAKMZU010000022.1:0-18847 GCA_929200485.1 uncultured Gammaproteobacteria bacterium
AAAAAATCTCTATAGTGCCTGTGTTTAAAGGTGATCAAGTGAATAGAAGCATTCACCCTTTGGGTGAACACTACTATTTGCCAAAGTCTTTGCCTCATATGCACTCCAGAAGAGTTGTTGTTTTCAACTGCTTTTTTTAGGATAAAGGTAGCGATTAGCTCAGAAGCTAACGGCAGATTACCATTAGGCTTTTGGCTTCTTCTTGGCTGCCCTTCTTTGCGCTGGACACTAGTGAGAACAAGCTGAGGAGACACAGATGGGTACTCTCTACCTGTCGTATTGTGCCAACAGCAGAGTCAAATTGCTCAAAAAAACAAACTAACGATTAACGCTCACTCTATGGTTTCAATGTTTGTCCTAGGCTGATTAATTGCATAGTTCAATGACAATGCTAAATAGCCTGCCTGATTCTCAGCTTCAGACTTACAGTAGGCATTCAAAGCAAGGTGAGTTTCATGCTTATTCAGTATGAGGGGGGATCATGCGTTAGAAGAACTTATGTTTCTTCTGATTATATTGACTACACTCGACACCTGTCGAGCTGTATCAACTACATATAGTAAGTTGTGACGGGGGGGGGGGCGGTCTTGAAAAAACGCTTATATTTGAACACTTAAATAAGTGGTGCCCAGTCGCGGAATCGAACCACGGACACAGGGATTTTCAATCCCTTGCTCTACCGACTGAGCTAACTGGGCATGCTCAAACAAGTGGCGCGTATTTAACCCCGTAATCTTTTTTGAGTCAACCCTAAAGGCCTATTTTTCTTAAAAAAATTAGTTACCTTTGTTTTCCTACGTGTTTTCTTCAGGCACATAACCTTCCGCTTGATCGAAATCTTTACCTGAAAGGAAAAGATCCTGCTGCTGCTGAAGATATTTTCTTGCCGTCGGCTCCATCATATTTAACTGCTTTTCATTAATCAGTCGCGTTTGATGCGCCTGCCATTCCTCCCAAGCCTTTCGTGAGATATTCTCAAAAATCTCCTGCC
The DNA here is from genome assembly GCA_929200485.1 of uncultured Gammaproteobacteria bacterium. Lineage (GTDB taxonomy): Bacteria > Pseudomonadota > Gammaproteobacteria > Pseudomonadales > DT-91 > CAKMZU01. The sequence goes on from CAKMZU010000022.1 coordinate 992, forward strand.
CCTTCGGGCCTGGGAAAGGTGGTGTTGCCATTCCTTCAAGGTCTTGCTGATACTTTCGACAGAAAACCAACCGCGACATAATTTGTACCTTTATACTAAATAATTGAAATGCTGCGAGAGTAAAGTCCTACGACTCGGATTGCAACTTTTGAATAACCTTGGAAACCGGCGCTGCAAAGCCGATAGATTTAGGCTGGGCTGGATCAAACCACTGCCCACCCAACACCTTCAGGCTCTTGGGTTTTTTAGCCAGCATCAATAGCTGAACAGAAATATCAAGATGGTAGTGACTAAAGGTATGTCTAAATACAGAGTGGCCAGAAAGCTTTTCAGCATCAAGCTGATATTCATCACAAAAGTTTTTAAGGCCTTCCGCATCATCAAAATTCAAAAAACTGAACAGCCCAGGCCAAATGCCTTCCATTGATCGCTGCTTAACAAAGAACTGATTTTCACAGGAGAGAACCAACCAATGTGTTTGCTTAACCGGCATGACCTTTTTAGGTTTTTTCGCAGGGTACTTAGCGATAGTTTCTGTTTTATACGCTGAGCAATCTCGAACAAAAGGACATTCCGAACACGCAGGTCGACTTCTAGTACAAAGTGTTGCTCCTAAGTCCATTATTGCCTGAGAGAAATCATCCACTCGATCTGCTGGGGTATGTTTTTCAGCTATCGCCCAAAACTGCTTAAGAACATCGGCCTTACCGACCCAGCCATCAAGCGCATAAAGCCTGGCAACCACTCGCTTAACATTACCATCCAGGATAGCTGCTCGTTTTTTAAAACCCATCGATAATATAGCCCCTGCTGTTGATCGGCCAATACCCGGCAGTGTTTCAATCGATGCTTGAGTGTCAGGGAATTCACCGCCAAATTCATCCATGATCATTTTGGCTGCTTTATGTAAGTTTTTTGCGCGGCTGTAATAGCCAAGCCCTGACCAGTGATGCAATACTTCGTCAAGCTCTGCAGAGGCTAAACTTTTAACATCTGGAAAGCTCGCCATAAACTTTTCATAATAAGGAATAACGGTCGCCACTTGCGTCTGCTGCAACATGACTTCAGATATCCAAACCCGATAAGGTATCTTATTCACCTGCCACGGCAAGGTTTTCCGGCCATGCTGATCAAACCAATCAAGCAAACGGTTCGAAAACTCACGTTTGGTTTTTATCATGTCTCAAATGTCTTTGCTTTATGAACCCAACTGTCTTCAACTCTCTGAAAGCCAAGTTGTGCGAGCAATTGCTCCAACGCCATTTGTGAATCGATATCATGCGGTGCTATCAGATGACAATCGACCGTCAACTGATTTAAGAACTGTCTGAGCATATCTCTGGCTACATGGCGATTTCGTGTGACCTTCCGTACACACAAATAAACGATAACCACATGGCTGCCTTTATCTGCCACTTCAAACGCCCCGAGCAAACGATCATTAAACCGACCTGCAAAAATATCCCCCTTGGCTTTATCCAATGAAAATGGCTGACCTTCATGCAGTGGATAATCTGCATATATTTTTTTAAGGTCAATGAGATCCTGCTCGGTTGGCTCGGAAATTTTTTCCAGAAAGACTGGCATAGTCGCCCTTAACTTTTGCTCTCTCGAAGACTGACCACCGCCAGCCCCACAATGAATAATGAAAGGCCACCATCATAAAAAAAATCGAATTAAATGTCTCGATTCAAAACCCGGTTGATGGTTATTTTTATCTGGCTTGGTATAATGAAAAATTGTGTTCATCCAAGTAATCCATTCTCATGTCAGACAGAACCGCCTCCATTACTAGAGACACCCTGGAAACCCAAATTACTGCAAGCATTAATCTGGACGGGTCAGGCTCAGCCAAATTTGATACCGGTGTGCCTTTCCTTGAGCACATGATGGATCAAATTGCCCGTCATGGCTTGATTGATTTAGACATTAAAGCCTGCGGCGACACCCACATTGATGATCACCATACCGTTGAAGACATTGGTATCACTTTAGGTCAGGCTTTTGATAAGGCCGTCGGCGATAAAAAAGGCATCACCCGATACGGCCATGCCTATGTTCCGCTAGATGAAGCACTCTCTCGCGTGGTCATCGACTTTTCAGGCCGACCAGGCCTTGAATTTCACTGTGATTTTACCAGGGCAAGCGTTGGCGGATTCGATGTCGATTTGTTTATTGAGTTTTTCCAGGGCTTTGTCAATCACGCAAAAGTCAGCCTGCACATAGACAATATCCGAGGCAAAAATACTCACCATCAAATAGAAACCATTTTTAAAGCGTTTGGGCGCGCCCTTAGAATGGCGGTTAGCATGGATGAGCGAGCTGCTGGCCAAATGCCATCAACCAAAGGCTGTCTATAACTTTTATTTAGAGCATCACTATTCATTAATATTGATGCTCTGTAGAGGATATTAAAGCTTTCCCTTATTAAAAATGTCTATTTTGTCTATTACTGAAATAGTCATAATGCAAAAGCAATTATTAGAGGTGCCCTTTCATCTATGTCAAAACAACATATCGCTATTATTGATTATGGCATGGGTAATCTTCACTCGGTTGCCTCGGCCATTAGGCATGTGGCTGAAGACTCACATATCAGCGTCAGCAGCGACAAAGAAGACATTATCAATGCTGACCGCGTTATTTTACCCGGTGTCGGTGCCATTCGAGATTGCATGAAAAGCATTATCGACAATGGCATACCGGACATTGTTGAAACGGTCATTCAGCAAAAGCAGCCATTGCTTGGCATCTGTGTCGGCATGCAGGTGTTATTAAGCCACAGTGAAGAAAATAACGGGGTCGACTGCCTCAACCACTTTCAAGGCAACGTAAAGCGATTCCCAGCTGACGCAAAAGATAATGATGAGCCGATTAAAGTTCCTCATATGGGCTGGAATCACGTGCAGAAATGCCAAGAACACCCTTTGTGGGATGGCATTGCTTCAGATACTCGCTTTTATTTTGTCCACAGTTATTACGCTGATGTATTGGAAACTCACTGCATTGGCGAAACCCGTTATGGTTTGCCTTTCGCAGCCATGCTGGCAAAAGATAATATTGCTGCCGTGCAATTTCATCCAGAAAAAAGCCATGTTGCAGGCCTCCGCCTGCTCCGTAACTTCACTAACTGGAGAGTGTAACCATGGCACTAGCGAAACGTATTATTCCTTGTCTTGACGTTGACAACGGGCGTGTTGTTAAAGGCGTTCAGTTTGTAGACATTAAAGATGCAGGCAACCCGGTTGAAGTTGCCAAACGTTACAATGAAGAAGGTGCAGATGAAATCACCTTTTTAGATATTTCTGCCACACATGAAGGCCGAGACACGACGATCCATATGGTTGAACAAATCGCTGACGAAATTTTTATTCCTCTGACTGTTGGCGGCGGTATTCGAACTATCGAAGATATTCGCAATATGCTAAATGCTGGCGCCGACAAAGTGGGCATTAATAGCGCCGCGGTCAAGGATCCCGAATTTGTTAAAGCAGCTGCCGATCGTTTTGGCTCTCAATGCATTGTCGTTGCCATTGACGCCAAAAAAGTTTCCAAAGAAAACGAATCAGATCGATGGGAGATTTTCACTCATGGTGGCCGAAAGCCAACAGGTATTGATGCTGTCGGCTGGGCTGAAAAAATGGTTTCTTACGGTGCCGGCGAAATTCTATTGACCAGTATGGATAGAGACGGCACAAAGAATGGCTTTGATTTGAACTTAACCCGCGCTATCAGCGAGAGCGTCAGTGTACCTGTCATTGCCTCAGGCGGCGTTGGCAATCTTGATCATTTAGTTGATTGCGTTAAAAAAGGCAAAGCCGATGCTGTTCTTGCCGCAAGTATTTTTCACTTTGCCGAATATAGCATCCCCCAAGCCAAAGCCTATATGGCCGAACGAGGTGTTGAAGTCAGATTCTAGGATCTTTTCAAGTATCGCACTTTTTTTGCTTAGGAATTTTTCTTTACGAAACTTATTCAAGTTTTATACTCTAACTAAGAAAGTTTCTTTTCTTGAAAATCTATCGAATGCCAAAAATATTTTATTGTTTATTTATCGGCTGTTGTCTAGCAGCCAATAGTTTTAGCGCAATTAAAAAAACAGACTTTACCGACCTCTCTCAAGTCTGCTTTATGAATAACACTAAAAATTTCAGTTTCTACACACCTCATACAACGACTATTTTCATAGTTAATGACGGCTCCCCATCAATCGACTTTATTTATGAACTTCAAAAACAACGAGACCATTCGAACTATTCAAACACTCAAAATATCGTTGAGTTTGACCCAAATAGCCCAGCAATAAAAATTAACAATGATGCTTATTCACCCTCAAAACATGATTTAAAACGTATTATCACTTGTGATTTTATCGGCAGCATGGGAATGCATGGAGGGACGTATATACAAAACATTCTCTCTAAACACTATGGAATAGATCTTGAACTCATAGCTGACAAAAAAACAAACGCCCTACTTGAATCAAAGACGAATACTCAAGAAGCCATTAATCGTTTATATGCGAAGTATGCAAAAGACCAAAAAATGATGGGCTACATGGATAAATTTCTGATTAAAGGCGGGTTGATAGATAATGAATCAACATTGATCGCCGCGTTAAAAAATAACCAGTCAAAGGGTATTGTTTTTAAAACACCAAAGGGATGTCAGGGTGCAGGCGTTATCGTTGTCCCTCCAAAGGACATTCAGTCAATTCTAAAAGGTTATGATGCCAAACTCTCACCAACGGAATATCTGAAGCCAATCAAATATCATCAAAAAGTCTATGACCACTTAGTTAATAACAAACAACTAGCCTGGCAAACACGCATCCCACCTGAAGACTATCATGCAGAAAGGGGATTGCAATTTAATCTCAATAAAACCATTACTCCATTCTTTACAACCTACAGCGTTGTCGTGCCACCATTCGAATTAATTGACCATTATGGCAATGAAAGCCTTGCGTCATTATTTACCAACTTAACACCTGAAGAGAAAAGCTACTTTGATAGAATCTTGCATGAACTATTAGATGAAAAAGCTAAATTGGGCGGAGAAGGTATAACCGGAATTTTTGATAAGAAAATACAGCTTAGAAGCTTTGACAGCAGCGCCTTCATCATGAAAAACAAGGGAAAAACGTACCCTAAAATCTATGAGTTTAATACTCGATTATCCGCCACGGCATCACTAATGGAAGCCGCTCAACATGACATTAAGAGCAAAATTGGCAACAATCAGGGGCATATTTGGCCAATGACCCCATTTATTCCATTACCCGATAACATTCCGCCTAGCGAGTTAGCCCACATACTTATTGAAGTCCTGGAAGAATTCAGAGTCATGAACCCAAACTATCATATTGATATTGGACGAGCCCAACAGTCTCATAACCTAAGTTCCATTAGAGTCTATTTACACGTTCGACCTGCACCTCAGATTCAGGACGCATTCTGGCAACGTGAATCCTGGCGTTTTAGTCAGATGCTTTATAATGAAGTCAATCGATATATGAAAGAGAATTACGTTAAACCATCAGATTTACAACCAACAGACTTAGCTCAAAAAGCTACTGAGTGAAAAATTGATAATATCTGCCACTTTCAGCAATCAATCGTTCATTGAGCTTCAAGGGGTGAGTCTCCCATAGACTTTCCAATAAACTCGGAGAGAGATGCTTAAGCAATTTCTCTGCCTCTTGTCTGAAACTTAAATGCCATCGCTCAGGCGCCACGGTTTGACTCCTCTCTTTAAAGGGTCGATAAAAACCAAAGGCGTTATTATTATTTATTTGCTCATCCAGCCATTCATGCATAGGAGCAAAAGGGCCTCCGGCCTCAACCTCAAAGGGTTCAAGCAGGACAGCATCTTTACTCATCACATTGGCATCATAAATATCAATGTCGGTACCTAAATGATGACGAGACAATCCGGGAATGGCTGAAAAGCGAATAATTGCAGCGATTTTTTGTTCATCACTGAGCTGATTTAAATCGATTGTTTTCCCATCATCGTCATGGACTTTCCTTGCACCATCAAGCTTTCCTTCCCAAATGACTTTTTGGCGGTCATAGCCTCGATAAGCACTGATCAAACAAAGATCAAAACCTGCACTTTGAGCTGCCACTTTTAACTTTTTATAAGCGTCAAGCGTTTGAGACTCGAGAAGAAATTGAGAGCCACCTTCATCATAGTGTAATAAATGCTCAGTAGTTAGACCAAGCACACGTTTTTGACTCTCACTGAACTCACTCACAATCTGTACCTATTTTCATACCAATGGTATGATTTCTTTATAAAGGTAATAAAAATAATAACGAAAAACGGCTTTTCATGACCGACAATTTACTTGAACTCAAAAACATTGGGAATACCTCGGCTCACTGGTTAAAAACCGTAGGCATAACTACCCCAGAGCAATTGCAGGCTATAGGTCCTGTTGGTGCATATAAACGCATACAGGAGCGTGGTATAAAAACCTCAAAAGTATTATTGTATGCACTATACGGCGCATTGGAAGATATTTACTGGAGCGATATTCCAGAAAGTAAAAAAACAGAGCTAAACGCAGCAGCCAATCAGCCACAAGAAGAAGCCTTGGCCGATTAACTTATTTTATTGATGATTCTAGCCCATAAAGACGATATCCCTCTTAATAGCACCAAAGGTTTTGAGCTATCTTCTGGCAAACAAATTTTTGTTGTTCATAAAGATTCCGGCTTTTACGCTTATGAGAACCGCTGCCCGCATTTAGGCATTGAGTTAAATTGGTTACCCGATCAATTCCTTGATATTGAAAACAACCTGATTCAATGCGCCACCCACGGCGCACTGTTTTTACCTGAGACAGGTGAATGTATTGCAGGGCCTTGCGTTGGGCAACCGCTAACCCTCACCCCTATCACATTAACTGAGAATGGGGATATAACCCTCACCGAAGAAATCTAGCTAATCGCTCTACACCCTTTTCCAGAGATTCCATAGACGTTGTAAACGAAAATCGCACGTGCTCATTGGAGAGATAGTCACCAAAATCTTTACCGGGAGTGACCGACACATGCGCTTTATCTAAAAGCTCATGACAGACGCCAAAGCTATCATCAGTGAATTTTTTTGCACTCGCATAGAGATAGAAAGCCCCCTTCGGCTCAATCGGTATTTCAAACCCTATTTCCCTTAGTGCTTTAATTAAAAACGCTTTTCTTTGTTTAAAAACATCTCTTCGCTGATCGAGCAACAAGGTTGATTCTTCTGTAAATCCAGCCAACGCCCCATATTGCGCAGGTGTTGAAAGCGAAATAAACATATTTTGTGAAAGTTTCTCAATATGCGGGACTGCATCTTCAGGCACAACCATCCACCCTAAACGCCAGCCTGTCATACCAAAATATTTTGAAAAGCTGTTGATAACAAACGCTGAGTCTGTAATGGACAAGACCGTATCGCAAGGCTCGTCAAAATGCAGGCCATGATAGAGTTCATCGACAATTAAATGACCTGATTTTTGGGTAACCGCATGATGTAAAGCCGTCAATTCATCAAAATTCAACACGCTACCGGTTGGATTAGACGGCGTTGCCACCTGAGCAGCTCGCGTGTTGGCCTGCCAATATTTATCAACCAGCTCACCTGTCAATTGGTAATTATCTTCAAAACTAACAGGTACGAGCTGCGGCTCACCACCAGCTAACCGGATAAACTGCCGATTACTGGGATAGCCCGGATCTGCAAGCATCACCCCGTCGCCAGGGTTTAATAGTGTCAGCGCTGTCAGTTGCAATGCACCCGATGCCCCGGGGGTAACGACTATTCGGTCAACAGGGACCTTAACGTTATAGCGTGTTTGATACAGCTCACTGATTTTCTCTCGTAGAGGCAACAGACCTAATGCTTCGGTATAATAGGTTTTCCCCTCTGTCAGTGCCTTTTTTGCCGCATCGACAATAGGATCTATCGTTGGAAAATCCGGCTCACCCGCCACCATCTGAACGACATCAACGCCTTGTCTTTCAAGCAGTTTTGCGCGGGTTAATACATCCACCACATAAAAAGGCTCTATAGTAGCAAGGCGGTTTGCGTATTTCATAATCGATTTGTTTCATAAATTTGTGAGTATTGTAACAATGCTCAGGGCCGCCTGCAGCTTTGATTAAAATTATTGCGAGCAATGGCTGTGAAATACTTCCACTTTAGATATTTTCGTTCTACACTTACGCCACTTTGAGATTAGGAGATTATCTCCTAGAATAATTTTTCGGACGACTAGCAGTTTCTTTATTTTAGCGGACATTCCTCGCCAAAACGGAGCCGTTCGCTAAACAGGATTAACTTAGAGATTTAACATGCCAGCAGAGAAATCAGCAAATCAATTTAAAAACTTTGCGCCTTATGAGCCTAAAAAAGGCGAAGAGTATATGAGCGATGCTCAAGTTGAGCACTTTACTCAGATATTAAACAACTGGCGTTCAGAATTAATGGAAGAAGTTGACCGGACAGTTAGCCACATGAAGGACGAAGCAGCTAACTTCCCAGACCCTGCCGACCGCGCCACTCAGGAAGAAGAATTCAGCCTGGAATTACGAACACGTGACAGAGAGCGTAAGCTTATTAAAAAGATCGAGGAAACTTTAGAGCGTCTGGATAATGACGACTACGGCTTCTGTGATTCCTGTGGCATTGAGATAGGCATCAAACGTCTTGAAGCACGCCCTACAGCGACACTTTGTATCGACTGCAAGACCCTTGCTGAAATTAAAGAAAAACAAGAGAAAGGCAACTGATCTCCGCTTCTCTCTTCTTCACGGCTGATAGTCAGATAAACCATTGCCTTATATGAGCCTCACTCTCACATGAAGGACTATGTCGGCCGCTTTGCTCCCTCCCCCACAGGCGCACTTCACCTCGGATCTCTCTATACTGCTATAGCAGGTTTTCTTGACGCCAAAAGCAATAATGGCTCATGGCTTATTCGAATAGAAGATATTGATGAAACGCGGGCTGTACCCGATGCTGCACAGAATATTATTAAGACGCTAGCAATCCACGGCCTCCATTCTGACAGCAAAATCATCCATCAAAGCCATCGTAAAGATAGATATCAACAAGTCCTTGAGCGTTTATTTAAAAAAAATGCGCTATTTTACTGCAAGTGCTCTAGAAAACAGCTGGTAGAATACAGCCACTATTCAGGCAGGTGTCGTGAATTATCGTTGCCTTCAGAAGGCAATGCCATTCGGCTACTTATTGAACAGTCATCGCTTCCCGGTTTTTTCGATGGTATTCAGGGAAACATTGCGCCACAACCGACCGAAGACAAAAACGTTTTTGACTTTATTGTTAAAAGACGAGATCAATTTTTTTCTTATTTGTTTAGCTGCGTTATTGATGACATTGATCAAAAGGTGACTCACATCATTCGAGGTGCTGATATTCTTGACTCCACCCCAAAACAACTTCTACTGTTCAAACATCTGGAAGCCTCAGCACCTAAATTTTTTCACCTACCTCTTTTAATTAATGAAAATGGCCAAAAATTATCCAAGCAAAACCTATCTCCAGCCATCTCTGAAGCAACCGCTAGAGACAATATTCTCGACGTATTGACGTTATTAAATCAGCCCACTCCCCCGCAAAATATAACCATCAATCAGACGCTCGACTTTGCCATTAGTCACTGGAACATCAACAAAATTCCAATGAGAAGAAACCTTACCGTTGACTTCTAATCTCCATACAAACTAAATGTAACTAAATGTTGACTTCACGGGCTCCAGCATCTCTATTTTTCACTTCATTTAACAAATTCCCAATACGTGAGTGCATGCATTCAGAGGCAACAAAGAATTTCCTTGCATATAAAAATTGCTGATATGCTTCTTCATCAACACTTTCATGCAACATATCCAATAATTCTCGTCTTTTAATCTTGTCTTCTAATATAACGGCATCTTGCGAACCAGCACATTTATCGCTGCTGTCTATCAACCTCACATGCAATAAAGCTACATCTTCAACACGACATTTATTGATTTCAATGATGCTTGATGGATCAGGCACACGACCAATACCAAGCCTACCTAATATTGAAGTGCACACATCCTTCCTTTCTTTTTTGCTTAACAAGCCTTCAACTACGATATCAAAATTTGTATTCACAAAAATTGAAGAAATAAATTTCGCCCAATCAGTACCTGCAACAGCGATGATTTCTTTATAATAATTAAGCAATATGCATTGAGCGCTGGATACCGTTAAAACAGCAAAAAAAGCCCCACCATGAAGCTGATAACGATTGAAGATAAATTCATGATTTCTTTCCCAAATTTAATACCATCCAAAAATTATCCTTTGATAAATTCATCTAAGAGGACAAGTATGATATAAAAATACAGATAAAATTCATTTAAGAGTCATCATGCACATCCATAGAGGTATCTTGTTAGTCTTGGTCGTGATGTTTGTTTTTTCACCGACCATACAAAACTGGGTCAGTAATAATTCAGGGCAGTGGTATCGGCCTTTTATTGTTTGGGCAGATGAAATTACCCCCCTGAACGACCCAATCTTACCCATTACTCTTTGATTACAATCAAGACATTGAGCTTGGCTTTTCTGTTTTTCCTTCATCGGAATCAGCATGATTTTGTCCTTTAACCAGATAAACAAGCCAACAATATAAAAAGAATGGTCTGGTATTTACTGAAGCATTTCACTCGCTAATTAAATTTATTGTGTTTTTTAAACATAGGAGGGGTGCTGTTTGCTGTATTTGCTGGCCATCTATCGCTTAAGAACTTGCTCGTGTCAAATCCTGCCGGTTTTATTATTGAATAATTCCACAATATAAAATGAACTTTCTACATTGAAGTAGATCAATAATTTTAGAGGGTTTGGATTGAAACTTATTTCAACAACCTTTTTCAATAACCAGAGTACACAGCTTAAAAAATTTTACGCAACCCCTTTAATTAAAGTAATACAACACATGGTTTATAGTTATGAAAACCCATATTAAATCGTTATATTTTAATTTAAAAATTAAAGAAAGAATTTTTATTTTTCTATTTTCATTGAGTTTACCCGCCCTATCCACATTTACACAAGCTGGCATTATAACTATGACATGCACGGGCCCAACAATTTTTTATAACTTTAGTAATCCTGAGGATGTTATGCGTACCGGGAAAGCTTTGGTAATGTTGGAAAATAAAGGCCGATCGCCAATAGATAAAACTTTACCGGAAGAAGTATTAAAGAAGGAATACGTTCAGAGTTTATATATCAAATACTTTACTTCGTTAATGATGTCTCTTGCATCAGCGTATGTCGCTGAAATACAGGATGTAAGAAATGGTAAGCATACAACAGACAAACTTGAACATTTGGAAACAGAAAATTCTTGTAAATATTTTGTCGAAGAACTTAGGAAAGATGTTCAAACAATGCCAGATGGAGAAATAAAAAATGAACTAGCACATATTCTTGATAAAAACACTCGCTTCAATGCAGCTATATTAGGCCAAGAAGAGTTATTTATGCGTAAAATATTCATTGATTCAATAAGGATGGGTGGCAAACATTTGGATGATCAAGAAAAACAGCATGATTCCAATTCAGAAGAAAGAGATCCTCCCCCCCAATCGGGATTCTTATTGATGACACCTATTTAGCGGCCGGCAGCCTATTGCTAGCAACTTAGGCAACTGAGAACGACAAATAAATCACAAGAGGTAAGTTAAAAAACCTACGATAACAATTTTTATTTTACCTGATTTAAAACTATGGTGCCATCCTACTTTATAAATTCATCTAAAAGGATAAGTATGATATAAAAAGACTGTTGAGTTCTTTAAAAGGATCCGCATGCACATCCATAGAGGCATCTTGTTAGTCCTGGTCGTGATGTTTATTTTTTCACCGACCATACAAAACTGGGTCAGTAATAATTCAGGGCAGTGGTATCGACCTTTTATTGTTTGGGCCATAGTGATTGGATTTGCCTACCTCAGCCAGCGCAGAGCGAATAGAATCTAGCTATGTTTTCTATTCCTTCGCTATTTTTGATTTCGCTCGTTTATTTTTTCTTTATCATTTTTTGTGCCGTTGCTGCAAAAAAACACTGGGTCCCCAAAAGCATCCTCAATCACCCTATGACATTCGCCTTATCCTTAGGTGGATATACTGGGACATGGGCAATTTCCGGCGCATTAAGTGTTGCTAATACCGATGGTTACCTTTTCCTTTCGTACTTCTTTGGCACTGCCGCTTTATTTATTTTTTCACCACTAATGATTAAGCCACTATTTTATTTAACCAAACGGTTTCGCTTAGGCTCACTCGCCGACCTTTTAAGTTTTCGCTATAAAAGCAGCTGGGCAGGATTAATTGTTGCATGCTTTGTGGTTATCTGTGTCTTGCCATTGATGGCAATACAATTTGATAAACTCGCTGAGACTGCCGTGTATATTACTCAACCTTACCCCATACCTATCGACTACCAGCAATCAAGACCATGGGCCTGGTTTTTCTGTGTTGCGATTACAGCGACTGCGTTGTTTTTTTCTTACAGCCAAGTTAACCACCAATCCAGAGAAAACGGATTGGTATTTACCACCGCCCTTCAATCGCTTATTAAACTCCTGTGCTTTTTAACCATCGGCGGTATGGCACTATTTGCCGTCTTTGATGGTCCAAAAGCCCTCGAAGGCTGGCTTTTATCAAACCCTGCCAGACTTTATCAACTGAACAGTTCTATCATTTCCAATAATGCACGAACACTCACTATCATTTTCTTTGCTGCGGCATTGGCTTTCCCACACCTTTTTCATTTAACCTTCGTTGAAAATCCGAACAAACGCGCAATCGATACTGCTAGCTGGGCATTCCCCGCATATCTATTGTTAATCAGCCTGCCCATTTTACCGATTCTTTGGGCAGCACAAACCTTAGGTGTTAAAAGTGCCGACTATCTCTTTGCACTTGGTATAGGCAAATTATTAGCCTCCCCCTGGGTTACCATCGCTGGCTTTTTTTGTATGCTTTCAGCAGCAGCAACACTGCTAACGATTATCGCCATTTCAGCCTCTTCCATGTTTGCTAATCATCTAATCCTGCCTTATCTTTCGCAAAAAAAACAAATTGACCTGTTTAATCGTATAGGACTAGTCAAGCAAGGATTGATTATCATTCTGGTATTTCTATCGATGGTGGTATTAGAAGCCAGCAAGCAAATGCCAATGCTGATTAACTATAGCTTTGCCGCCTTTAGTGCAGCCTGCCAGTTTTTGCCAGGCATTCTGGCACTGCTTTACTGGCCACGAGGCAATCGAGTGGGGCTAATTACAGGCATAGTGGTTGGTTTTATCTGCTGGTTTATCTCCATTGTTCTGCCCATGGTTTCTGAAGATGCGTTTGGGTTGATGCCGTTTTTGATTAAGTTTTTTAGTCTTGCGCCCAACAGTTATTTCACCATTGCAACCACAGCCTGCCTTGGCATAAATATGTTTGTTTTTGGGCTGGTCTCTTTTTTAATCAAACAAGACGCAGAAGAAGCCTATTTTGCAGCCCTCTGCTCACAAGATAATTTAAGCCTACCCATTCGATATAAAATTGGCTTACATAAAGCTGAAGACTTTATCGACAAACTCGCTGAAGCGATTGGTCTTGAAAGAGCAAGACAGCAGGTTATTCAAGCTGTTAATGAACTGGGCATCACTCTAAGTGAATCGCGCCCTTTTACCTTACGCTTATTAAGGCGGCAATTAGAGGCCAACCTCTCAGGTTTTTATGGGCCAACGGTATCAAGGCAAATTATTTCAAACAATATCCCTTATATTGGGGTTGAGCAATCTCACAAAGACATCAGTCTCATTGAACAAACCCTAGACACTAATCAAAAGGCTTTATCTGGCCTTGCATTAGAGTTGGATTTTTTAAGGCGATACCACAGGAATACCATTGAATCACTCCCTGTAGGCGTATGTACTTTTGGTAAAGATTTGGAAATTTTATTATGGAATAAACAGATTGAAACCTTATCAAACCAGTCTAAAGAATCTCTGCTCGGTGCGCATATCTCGGAGATAGAATCCCCCTGGAAAGAGACCATTGAACACTTCCTTAGCTCCGAAGAAATTATTCAAAGAAAAATTTCACTGTCATTCCCGGAAGGGTCTCGCTGGTTTAATTTATTTAAAACCACACAGAATAATGATGCTGATCAATTCATTGCAGACAACCAAACCGTCATCATCGAAGAAACAACAGAAACGGTCATGCTTGAAAACGAAGTTCTCCATAGTGAACGACTCGCTTCAATAGGTCGCTTAGCCGCAGGGGTAGCTCACGAAATTGGCAATCCGGTGACAGGTATCGCCTGCCTTGCACAAAACCTGGTGTTAGACAGTGATGCACCAGAAATTCTCGATGCATCAACACAGATTACAGAGCAAACAGAACGTATTAAACGTATCTTACAAATATTGATGAACTTCTCGCATGCGGGTCACGTTGAAGATGATTTTTTGCAACCCATTGGCTTATTTGACTGCGTGGAAGATGCTATTCACTTGCTGTCGCTTGAAAACAAAGCCATTAAAGATCAAGTCACTAACAACGTTAACCCTGACATAAAAGTACTCGGTGACGCCCAACGTTTATTGCAGGTTTTTATTAACCTCTTGAATAATGCGATTTTTGCATCAAACAAAGATGATCCCATTGAAATCACCAGCAAAGAAACTCAGACTCAAGCCTGGATCTACTTGAAAGATTCAGGTTCAGGTATCGACCCTATAATACAGGAAAAAATATTTGAGCCCTTTTTTACGACTAAGGAAACAGGGCAAGGAACGGGCTTGGGACTTTCGTTGGTGTACAGTATTATTGAGGACCATCACGGGAGTATTTCAGTCACCAGCCCCACCGATCACAACAATAATCGAGGCACCTGTTTTACATTGGAGCTGCCAAAAATTAAACTTGATCAGACTAACCAGAGTATTCACCATGAAGGAAGCACTGAATGCCATCTATATTAATTGTTGAAGACGAAAAGATTATTCGCAATGCGCTAAAGCGTCTCTTCAACGCAAAAGGATACGATGTTGAGGAAGCAGCCTCTGTATCCGAAGCCGTTACTCAGCATAATCTTGAGAATTTCGACCTGATCATTAGTGATCTTCGTCTGCCAGGTGCTCCGGGAACGGATTTAATAGCACAAAGCGGCGACACACCCGTTCTGATCATGACGAGCTATGCGAGCATGAAGTCTGCAATTGATTCGATGAAGCTCGGTGCTGTGGATTACATTGCCAAACCCTTTGACCATCAAGATATGCTGGCAACCGTTGAAAAAATTCTGGCCTTGAACACACCTGGCAGCACCCCCAGCAAAGGCGCAGCTGAAGCTGATAAAGCGTCAATAGAAATTCCGAAGCTTGTTGGCAACTGTAAAGCCATGCGTCAAGTATATAATTACGTAAAAAAATCAGCCCCCACTGATTGTAATATTCTTATTCACGGAGAAACGGGGACAGGTAAAGAATTGATCGCCAAGGCCATTCATCAGTTCAGTGGACGAACACACAAACCTCTGCTCACGATTAATTGTGCAGCAATCCCTGAAACCCTCATTGAGTCCGAACTTTTCGGCTATGAAAAAGGGGCATTTACTGGCGCAAACACATCGCGCGTTGGCATCATCGAAGCTGCAGATAAAAGCACACTATTTCTGGATGAAATAGGTGAACTCCCTTTTGAGGCACAGGCAAGGTTGCTTCGTTTTCTTCAGGAAGGTGAAATTCGCCGCATTGGTTCTGTGACACCAATAAAGGTGGATGTCAGGGTCATTTCTGCAACGCACAGAAACCTCAAACAATTAAGCAAAGAGGGCAAGTTTCGAGAAGATTTGTATTATCGATTAAACGTCATTCAAATTGACCTCCCACCTCTAAGAGAGAGAGGTAAAGACGTATTAGAAATTGCCAATGCAGCACTGTTAAGGCTTTGCAATAAAATGCAAAAACCACAAATGCAATTCACACCAAGCGCTGTGCAAGCCATAACGACTTACGGCTGGCCAGGTAATATTCGTGAAATGGAAAATGTGATTGAACGTGCAGTGATACTCTCTGACGCGGCGCTTATCGATCATGATCTTCTGGCGATTGATTTAGAGCTGGTGGAAATTGAACATACTGAACCTAACATTCCAACAAAAGAAGCTGCCAGCAGCCAAGATAAACATCAACTCAACCCTGAAGAAGCGGGGCTTTCGCTAGAAGACTATTTCCAGAGATTCATCTTGGAAAATCAGGATCAAATGAGTGAAACCGCATTGGCTCAAAAGCTGGGCATCAGTCGTAAAAGCTTATGGGAGCGGCGACAACGGCTGGGCATCCCAAGAGTGAAGAAATCTTCTTCGCCTATAAATATCGACTAGCACCCGAAAGAATCCCGATAGCAGCGTTAAATCTGAACATGACAATGTAACGAGCAAGCACTTTCAATTACAGGGGCTGACTAGTACTTCGATCACAGCATTTGTCCTGTTCAGTGGCTCAGTAAAATGTTCATGTTAAGGCAGATTTGTGAAGATAATAGTTATTCTATAGCAAGCAAATCGAACGCAGACATGGGCATTTTAAATGCCACCCAAAGGGCAGTCACAGATTTCCCCGTGACTGCGTTGCAGGCACTTGAAAGACGCGAGTATTACGGCGTACCTGCGCCTTATCACAGAAAAATCTGTGATTGCTGAACCAGACAAATGCTGTGAATCGAAGTACTAGGCACCAGCAGCGGTCAGAAAAGTTCAAGCAACTTTAATCCTATGGCCAACTTCAAGCACATTATCTCATCATTCATGGGAACTTGGGTTATAGCATCGTTTTAATAACTCATTATATTCATATCCCACAGAGTAAGACACTGCTCCCTCATGCTCTGAAGCAGTTAAAGACGCCTTGCTTTCTGGACCTGTTATTTCTTTACGCCATTCAATTTCTCTAATAGCTCCACAAAACTTATTTTTAATGAATGTAACAGTTTGCTGATAAATTTCAGGTAGCGCTTTGCATTCATAGTTATTAGCATTGCGTGGATAAGCTAAGTCACCTGATCGCCATTGAAATTCCGTAATTTGTATCTCTTCATCTCTAAAAGCCTTCGATAACAAAGGGTTTTTTTCGGCCACATCCTTATAGGCTCGTGGATAGTATTTCATTTTCGACAATTTTTTACCAGCGATAGTCTTAGCTAAAGGCACCTGTCCTAAAGAGTCATCAAAATAATTTGATGTTATTTTCTTTTTCTTTTTCTTGTAAGATGGAATTTGAAGTGAATCTTCACTTTCAACCCATCGATAATCCTTCGGATCTTTTTGAGAAATAAAACTGCTTTTAGCACCGATAAAAACCACACGGTGAAGATCTTCATCTTTTTTAAAAACAGCACTTGCGCCAGCAACGACAGCATTTCTAGACTGCTCTCTTGTAAGAATTTCGAATACTTCTCCCCCTTCTTTTTCACTATCAATTGAGCCATGGCTCCCTGGGTTTATTATTATTCCAGCTTTATAAACTTTATCAGCAAGACCAAAAAGCACATAGAGAGGTAATTTAGTATTATTGCACACTCTTATTTTATAGTTATCGCCATTAGCAAACGGTGCTATAGGCACCTTGGTATTGTCACGCATTCGCACGACAGTATGACCGTTGTTTATTGAGCTTGGTGGACCAGTCACTTCAACATCCACACCAAAACCATCGCCTTCAGGTACAATTTCCGGTAACATGGCCTTTACAAAAAACGACATCATCAATAGATAAATTATTACACTGATGTATATTG
>CAKMZU010000022.1:18857-19456 GCA_929200485.1 uncultured Gammaproteobacteria bacterium
TAACTTTTCATACAATCAATTAATCATAATTAAACACTTGAATATAGTTTTTTTCCTTTTTAAAGACTAACGAGAAACTATGTATTCAAGATTTCCAAAAGTGGGCAATACTTTAAGAGTAGTTTTGTAAAAAATAGTTCGAAAAACTGGGCACCAGAAAGCAGCCTGAAGAAAAACGCATTCTTTGAATTTCAACAAAAACAAACCTACTGTAGCCCCTAGCTCAGCTTATTCGTAACAATCGTAAAAAATTCCTTTCCCAGCTTTTTTAATCATAAGAAAACCTCTTTCATGTGAATTTGGACGTTGAATTAAAAGGCTTTAACAAAGGGTGAAGAACAGAAAACAAGAAGTGTGTAACTTAGTAACACATCTGTTACTAAGGGTAATTAAACAAAACGGCATGGATAGTAAAAATCAAGACCAATATCGCTATAACTATTTGATAAATATAGGAGTTAAATTAATTGGCATAATAAATGCCATATGTAAGACAGAATAATAATAATAAATTTAAATAAAAATAATAATATTCAATAACAATAATAATAACATACCAACAATGACTTGGACTTTGGGGAGCTTCGGCTCCCCTATTT
>CAKMZU010000023.1:0-6462 GCA_929200485.1 uncultured Gammaproteobacteria bacterium
TCTGCTTAACGCTCTGCGTACAGCGCTTAGGGGACAATTTAATCCGCTTAATCTCATCCGCATAACGGATTGAAAAATTTTCATTAACCGCAATAGAGACATGATACGACCTAGACTCTATTATCAAAGGCGCACTTGTTTTCCAATGCGTCATTTTTTGGGTACTTTCTATTTGCGTTAGATAAAGTCTTGTTCGATACCGACGAATAATCCAGCCATCGACACTAAGTTCCGGCATGGTATCCTGCCCTGCCGCCATAACTTCCGCTTTCAATACATCCAATTGCTTTGACCGTATTCGAATACCAAAAGCGCTCAGCCAGAAACGTAACACATTATCTACTCTTGCATTTGAAAGAGACGTTAACGAAGTAAAATCGATAGACGGCTCAAAATCATTCAAAGGCTCTGTGTTTGCCAGGTCGATCTTAGCCAGGTCCATTAAACAGATTTGGGCATCACTCATTCGACTAACAGTCTGCATGACATGTTGGTCAATCGCTGGCCATCTTGACCTTACTTGCGGCAATAATTTATGACGAATAAAATTTCGATCAAATCCCGTATCATCATTTGAGGGATCTATAATAAAGGCCAGCCCCTGCGATTGTGCATAGTGTTCGACGCTCGCCTTTGGCACGTTTAGCATTGGCCTTAAAAGCATTACATCCCCCACTAATCGCTGTTTTGGCATCCCCGCCAACCCCTTGACACCAGCCCCACGAAAAAGTCGATAGAAGAAGGTTTCCGTTTGATCCTGCTGATGATGCCCCAACATTAAAACATCACCTTGACAACAAAGATCCGAGAAAACCTTGTAGCGCGCCTGCCTTGCCTTCTCTTCTACATTACCGCCACTTTCAATATCAACAGAGCGCGAAACAAATGCCAAATTTAACGCTTTAGCGTAATCAGAACAAAAGGATTCCCAGCGAGCGGCTTCCGATTGCATTTGATGATTAATATGCAAAGCCACAATGGGAGGATGATTGTCAACTTGCATCAACAGATGAAGAAGAACAACAGAGTCAACACCGCCTGATAAACCAACGATCCAGCGCTTTGCATGAAGGTTTTGGTCAATCAGTAGAGCATCTAACATGGGAGATGGGAATAAAGAAAAAAGTCAGGGCAAACCAATGCGTGCCCCTCAACGATTAATCGTTACCATAGGACATCAAACGGCTATAGCGCTGCTCAAGCAGATCATCCGTCTCCATTGCCTGAAGCTTCTCAAGCTCAGTAACTAAATGCTGCTTTATGGTTTCAGCCATCAATGGAATATCTCTATGCGCACCACCTAGTGGCTCAGGAATGGTAGCATCCACAATACCCAGCTCTTCAAGCTTTGACGAGGTAACCCCCATCGCTTCCGCTGCCAGATTGGCTTTTTCTGAGGTTTTCCAAATGATATTTGCACAACCTTCAGGGGAAATAACGAAATAGGTAGAATATTGAAGCATGGCAATATGATCACCCACACCAATACCCAACGCACCACCCGAACTACCCTCACCAATAACAACACAAATGATAGGCGTCTTAAGGCGAGACATCACCGCAAGATTTTGGGCAATCGCTTCAGAAATGCCACGCTCTTCTGAATCAATACCAGGGTAGGCTCCCGGTGTATCAATCAAGGTAATAATTGGCAGATTAAAACGTTCTGCCATCTCCATCAGACGTAGCGCCTTTCGGTAACCTTCAGGCTTTGGCATGCCAAAGTTACGCGCGACCTTTTCTTTAACCGAACGACCTTTTTCTTGACCGATAACCATCACAGGCTGACCATTCAAGCGAGCCATACCGCCAACAATGGCTTTATCATCAGCAAAATGACGATCGCCATGCAGCTCATGAAAATCTTCAAAAATTAAGGGCAGATAATCAGTGGTGTACGGTCTTAGCGGGTGACGAGCAACCTTAACAATATCCCAAGACGTTAAATTATTAAAAATCTGCTGGGTTAATTCGGTGCTTTTACTTTTAAGATTGCCGATTTCATCCGCAATATTGACATCAACATGTGTACCAAGGGACTGAAGCTCTTCGATTTTCACTTCCAGATCCGCGATTGGCTGTTCAAAATCCAGGTAATTAGGGTTCATGCGGTTCTCTTACAACGTCTTTATCCATTTATGATCTCAAGAAACCCTGCATATAATCAAGGCTTCTATAAAACCGATATAACATACTTGATTTATCAAGGGTTCTCAATGTATTTCCTTTGATATAGGGAATTTTTTGAATGCTAAAGCTATCAAAAGCCCTTTATTTTCAATGCCAAACTATGAATATGTTTCGAATATTTTCAATATTTCTGTATCTACACCAATCAATATATTGCTATTCCGGGATAGAAACTCCCTTAACATCGGGGTTACTTGAAAATTTATCCAGTTTAAGTAACTTAACCGAAATAGAAAAATTGCTTGATATGGAAAACTACTCTTTGCCTGAAATTCCGCTCGAGGATTTATCTTTTCTGGAACGCACAACTTCGATAACTAATGCTGCCTTTTCTTTTAATGAAACAATCAGACTAGTAATTCAAGCGCATAAAGTTTTATATCACCCACTCTACCCATATCCCTCGGCTATAAAACGATCTACTGAAATCACAACTAACACTCTCACTTCTACCCCAAATGAATGCCAAAGCTGCCGTAAAAAATTTACCACTACTTTTCAACTGCGTAAACATGAAAAACTTCATGACGAAAGAGAATATTCTTGCGAAATATGCAAAAAGCTTATTGAAAAATACTCATCACTATTGACTCATCTACTTAGAAACCATGAAGGAATATTCCAAGTAAAATGCCTCCTTCATGATGATGTATTTTCTAACAGTAAGACCTTGCAAGACAATATAAAGAAACACCATAAGACTGAACAAAATGTAAAAGATAACTTCACATTCCAGAGACTTAATCAAAGCGGATTGACCCTGCCCCAAATAAAGTTTTCAACGCCAGAAGCGTATCATCCTCAAGATCCATACGAAAGCGCTCAGCTAAATGAATTAATCCTTTCGCCTCATCGGTATAAAAGTTAAAACTGATTTTACAGCCCTTGGCTTCATCAGGATTTTCATGTCGTGTGACTAACCCATCAAAGGTTTTCTTCTGCTGCTGCCACTGATCAGCATAGACATCAATAACAACTTGCTGCATTAATTGCTCTCGAGCTTCAGCCACCGTCATCACAGATAATGTCCGCATACGGAGGCCGCCTGAAAACTCATCATTTTCAATCTCCCCCTTAACCACCAACACTTCGTCTTTCACCAATTTATCTTGAACATCCGGCAGCATCTTGGCAAAAACGGTTGCATCTATTCTGCCTGTGTTGTCATCGAGTGTTAAAATCGCCATTTTATCGCCACGCTTTGTTTTCACGTAGCGAACCCCCATTAACATGCCACAGATAACCTGGGGTTTTTTATCAGCCTGTACTTTAGCTTGAGGCTTCACTTTAAGTCGCTTGAGTTCATCCACATAATCGTCGATCGGGTGACCGGTTAAAAATAACCCTAGCGCTTCTTTTTCAAATGCGAGTTGTTGCTTGGGCGACCAAGGGGCAGCTCCCCGAACATTGGCATAAGGGTCAGAAGCGGATTCATCAATGATCGTATCGAAAAGATCACCCATACCGACGGCCTGGTTTTGAGATAATTGCTCAGCGGATTTAACTGCATCGCCCATCGCTGCAGACAACAAATGACGGGGTTCACCTAAATGGTCGAACGCGCCGGATTTAATCAGTGCTTCTAATGAGCGTTTATTCATCTTGCGTGAATCTACCCGCTCACAAAAATCAAACAGATCTTTAAAATCACCGCCAGTTTCACGCGCAGCTAACAGGTTTTCAATAGGGCCTTCACCCAAGCCTTTGATTGCCCCAAGGCCGTAGACAATCTCACCGGCATCATTAACAGTAAACATAAACTGCCCGTTATTGACATCCGGTTGAAGCACGGTTAATTCCATCGAGCGGCATTCATCAATCAAGGTAACGATTTTATCGGTATTCTGGCATTCACTCGAAAGTACAGCGGCCATAAAGGGTGCTGGATAATGCGCCTTTAACCAAGCAGTTTGATAAGACACTATCGCATAGGCGGCAGAGTGGGATTTGTTAAAACCATAACCTGCAAACTTCTCTACCAGATCGAAGATTTTCATTGCAAGCTCAGGATCAATGCCTTGGCCAATGGCTCCTTCTTTAAAGATACCCCGCTGCTTTTCCATTTCTTCAGGTTTCTTTTTACCCATGGCTCGCCGCAACAAGTCAGCGCCGCCAAGTGAATAGCCAGCCAATACCTGTGCGATCTGCATTACCTGCTCCTGGTAAACAATAACCCCGTAGGTTGGCTCTAAAATGGGTTTAAGCCATTCATGCTGATAAGTGGCATCTGGGTAAGCGACTTCTGCTCGACCGTGTTTTCGGTTAACGAAGTCATCAACCATCCCCGAATCCAATGGACCTGGACGGAACAGCGCCACAAGAGCGATCATATCTTCAATGTTATCGGGTTGAAGCCGCTTGATGAGATCCTTCATACCACGTGATTCGAGCTGGAATACCGCTGTGGTTTCAGCGCGCTTTAACAGTTGAAAGGTTTTATCATCGTCCAGCGGGATACGCGTCATATCCAGCGGTGACTCACTGGATTTCGCTCGGATACTATCGATGGTTTTCACAGCCCAATCAATAATAGTGAGCGTTCGCAAACCTAAGAAGTCAAATTTAACAAGGCCAGCATCTTCAACATCACCTTTATCAAATTGGGTAACCAAGCCTCCGCCATCTTCATCACAATAAACCGCAGAAAAATCCGTGAGTTTTGTCGGGGCGATAACCACACCACCAGCATGTTTGCCCACACCTCGAATCGTACCTTCAAGTTGAAGCGCCATCTGCCAGATTTCATCGGCATCGGCATCACCTGCAATAAAGTCTTTGAGGACTTCTTCTTGTTCTACAGCTTTCTCAAGTGTAATACCTATTTCAAAGGGGATCATTTTCGAGAGCTTATCGGCAAGCCCATAAGGCTTACCCTGCACCCTGGCAACATCTCGAACCACCGCCTTGGCCGCCATCGTACCAAAGGTAATAATTTGAGAAACCGCCAATCGACCATAATGATCAGCAACATAAGCAATAACCTTATCTCGCCCCTCCATACAAAAGTCGATATCAAAATCCGGCATCGATACCCGCTCAGGATTCAAAAATCTCTCAAAAAGCAAATCATATTCCAGCGGATCAAGATCGGTAATTTCCAGTACATAAGCCACTAACGACCCTGCACCAGAACCCCGCCCAGGCCCCACGGGTACACCGTTATCCTTCGCCCACCTGATAAAGTCCATAACGATAAGAAAATAGCCGGGGAATCCCATTTGCAGAATAATATCCAGCTCAAAGTCTAAACGCTCGATATACTCCTTCTCTTTTTCCGGGAAATCGGTTGTTTTCGTATCGAAAAGATGCGCTAATCGTTTATCTAAACCTTCCCGGCAAATCTGCCTGAAAAACGTCTCCTGCGTCATCCCTTCTGGAATAGGGTATTCCGGCAAAAAATATTCGCCCAAATGCAGCTGTACATTACAGCGCTTGGCGATTTCAACACTATTGAGCAAGGCCTCAGGAAGATCAGAGAACAGCTCGCACATCTCACTTTCTGAGCGTAAATATTGCTCAGATGAAAAATTCTTATCCCGCTTCGGATTATCTAAGACTTCACTCTCATAGATACAAACCCGCGCTTCATGCGCCTCAAAATCATCCGCTTTTAAAAATTTCACATCATTCGTGGCAACCACTGGACAATCAAACTCAGAAGCCAATGCTAACGCCGCCTGACAATAAACTTCATCCTGTTCACGCCCCGTACGCTGTAATTCCAGATAAAAGCGATCGCCAAATACTGATTGAAACTGCTGCATGAGACTATGGGCTTTTTCGGCATTGCCTCGAATCAAGGCTTGGCCAATTAAACCTAACTTACCACCAGAGAGCACCAGAATGCCTTCGTTTTTCTCCATCAACCAATTAAGGTCAATGGCAGCGACGCCATCGGCTTGCCCTTTAAGGTAGGCATCAGAAAGAATCTGGGTAATATTTTTATAGCCTTGATTCGTCATAGCTAGAAGCGTAACAGGCAAACAGGCATCATCATGTCGCACTAATACATCACAACCCACAATGGGTTTTAAACCCGCACCTGTTGCTGCCTTATAAAATTTCACTAGCCCAAAAAAGTTCATATGATCAGTGACGGCAATGGCGGGCATATGATTGCTTACCGCATTTTTCACCAAGTCTTTAACGCTGATCAAACTATCAACAAGCGAGAACTGTGTATGGACACGTAAATGAACAAATTTTGGGTCAGACATCCGAAAAGAATCCTGGCAGGGCAACAAACCATCTAAAGGTTATCTATTATAAGCG
>CAKMZU010000023.1:6472-7146 GCA_929200485.1 uncultured Gammaproteobacteria bacterium
TTCAGTCAGCTTTAGCTAGAAAGAATCCATGGCATAGCGAAGGAATACCATGCCTGCGGGTAATAATATTAAAAGGTAAGTGCGCCAGCACGCCCGACAATTGCTCTCGAGTATAAAGCTCATAGCATTGAGTCAAAATTTTGAGAAATTTTTCGGATAGTCACCCTATATAAATAAACAGGGTGAAAATTTTGGGCGATTATTGGATTTCGAACTGAACAGGCCACGCCCAGTCGGCCGCTTAGCCGTTGACTCGCTGATTCATTAGATCAGCCAAGGGCTTTTCCCCGGCATCTTCAAGCATTTTTGCGAGCGTTGAATAAAAAACAGCCTTCGTTTGGCTTTCGCCCAACACATTAATGTGACCAACTTTTCGCTCAGGCCTTGGTTCTTTACCGTAATCGTAGGTGGTCACAAAATCCAATCCTTCGTATTTTGAAACATCAGGCATTTCGCCAATACAGTTAACCATCGCAACAGGCATCGTCACTTTAGGCACTGAAACTGCTTGCCCTGCAACCGCCTTAATGTGTTGCAAAAACTGGGATTGATCAGCGCCATCCATCGTCCAGTGACCCGAATTATGCACTCGAGGGGCCATTTCATTCACTAACAATCGACCATCTTTAACAAAAAACTCCATCGCCATACAGCCAACATAATCCAGCTTATCC
>CAKMZU010000023.1:7156-14933 GCA_929200485.1 uncultured Gammaproteobacteria bacterium
CAGTTTACCAATCGCACTTTCAGCAGCCACCTGCAGAGGGTGCTCATCATCACCAATTGAGAGACGAAGCTGGCCACTACGGTGGAAGTTTTCAGTCAATGGATAAAAAACGGTATTTTGGTTTCTATCTCGAACAGCAATAATAGAAACTTCTTGCTCAAAAGAGATAAAGGCTTCCATCAAACAATATTGATTAAGCTCGATAAAGCCTGCCTTAAGCTCATCAACGTTTTTCACAAGGCATTGACCTCGACCATCATAGCCTTCGGTGACCGTTTTTAATACCGCAGGGAAACCAATGGCTTCAGCAGCAGATTGGAGATTGTCTTCTTTCGATAATAGCTGATATTTAACGGTTTCAAGGCCTTGATCTACAAGAAAGTTTTTCTCAAGCAGACGGTTTTGAAAAAGCTTAAGCGCTTCAAGTGTCGGGGCGACTTTATCGCCAGCATCAAGCAGGGGCGCTATTGGGGTATTTTCTGACTCATAAGTCACCACATCAACCGAACGGATAAATTGGTTTAACACCGGTTGATCCTGAATACTTCCCGCAACAGGCGAGCAAACATCTGACAAAAACTTCCCGCCCTTGCCCCCAAAAGGAATAACTTCCAACCCAAGCTCTTGACTGGCTTGCGCCATCATTAACGCAAGCTGCCCTGTGCCTAAGACACCGACTTTCATTAACTAACCCTCCCGAGGATCCAGCGCTGACAAGACAGCTTCCGTCTGGGCTTCACGAAATTCGATCAACTTTTGTTTAATTTCCGGGTATTTATTCGATAAAATCGATGCCGCTAAAAGACCTGCATTGGCGGCACCTGCCGTCCCAATCGCCAAGGTTCCTACCGGAATGCCCGCTGGCATTTGAGCGATAGAAAGTAACGAATCAATACCATTTAATGCTTTAGATTGAACGGGGACGCCTAACACGGGCAAATGCGTTTTGGCAGCCAGCATGCCAGGAAGATGGGCAGCGCCTCCAGCACCGGCAATAATTACCTCAAACCCCTCTTGATCTGCATTCTCTGCGACTTGAAATAAACGGTCAGGCGTACGATGCGCCGAAACAACCGATACATCATGGGGAATGCCAAGTTCTGTTAATTTATCCACACAGGCTTCCATGGTTGCCCAATCGGATTTTGATCCCATAACAACAGCGACTAAAGGTTTTTTATGATTCATGATGATCACCCGCTTGTGTCTCTAAGCTACCTTGCCAATCAATGACAATCGGCCGAAATTAATGCAATGGGCGATCATACAGCATTGTAAAATTAAAAAAAGTCGATTTTAATGAAAAAAATGTCGCAAACACCAAACCAGATACTCTGGTCTGGTGTTTTAAGGGATATTGCCAGAAGGGATTTCAATTAAAGCGTAGGCTACTCCGACCAGCCAATATAAAACTGACCATACCATTTTCGAAAGCGTGCAATCGGCCCATCGCCATCACAAAGAATCGGTAACTTGCGGTAGATTTTGTTTTCCCAGATCGGGGTATCTTCATCCAGCTGCTTACAGATATCTTCGATAATAGCGGCGTTCACACCACCGACAGGTACCTCACCGTTCACTTTCTTCTGTATAAAGCCAAACGTCACTTCAACCACTTCATCTTCGATGTGGGTAATATTGCCCAGCAAGACCGTATCGCAAATCCCTCCAAAATAGGTCACTGATTGTCCGGGACCCACTGACGCGAATTCAATGCGACCATTAATATCACCTTGAGGGGTTGTCATTTTACTGGTTAACACCACATTTCGACTATGACCATCAAATACCGCTTCCGCCACATCAGGCACATGCACTGTGCCGTGAACATAACAAAAATGCGCAGGGTCAGCGCCATTCTCAGCAATATCTTGCATATGCGTGTTGATGACTTTTCGATGTATCTGAATATCACCCCATTCCTCGTTATCAAATTGCGCTTCAGGAATAGGCTTAACGTCCCAGCTTGGCGGAAGATCTTCCGGGTGATGCCACACCCAGATACTTTGATTTTCTTCAGTGGTCGGATATTTTTTCAAACACTGTTTGTCTTTGACTTTCGGTGGAATATTTTTGGCATAAGGCACGTCCGTTACCATGCCTTCTGTATCAAATTTCCAGGCATGAAAAGGACAGACAATACTCTCGCCCTGCACCTCACCGCCCTTACCCATAAAATCATGAATACCATGTCCAAGGTGGGCACCCATATGTGGGCAATAGGCATCAAGGCAGGCAACCTCGCCTGATTGCGTGCGAAATAACACCATATCTTTGCCAAAATAACGGATGGGTTTCGCCTCACCTACTGACAACTCATCTGAGAACGCCACATGAAACCAGCCAAAGGGAATAGGCATAGGGTAACGTTTGCTCATTTTTCTCTCCTCATAAATTTGAGGCTATTGTGTCCTTTGATAAAAAATAAAAGTTGATCTTGATCAAAAGCATGTAAATTACACCTATAAAAGTATTCCATCAGACAAAGAAACTAACGCTCTTTGGCCTAAACCATTTCCTAGATTCCGTGATAAACATGCACTTTCTATTTGAGCGCAAGATTTTTTAATTAAATGAACTACCAGACTAAATAGAAGTCTCTATTAACGATATAGTGAAATATAAAATCGGTGGATAGCGATGACAAAACAGCCGATATTTGGGAAACATCACTTCTGCACTTTATGACCCGCGATTTCTGTCAATATGAAATAAATCTTATGGCTTTTTTATGAAAAAAAAATTTTTTTTATCCTTGCTGGTTATGGTTTTATCTTCTCTGACACAAGCCGGATTCTTCACTTGTCCACCGAGTTTTTTTGAGCCGAGAGAACCCCGAAATGAAGATTCGACTTCTCAAACATCTCAATGCGTCATCACAGAGCAACCATCCACTGAAAGGCAAAATAATGTAGATAATGATTCAGATTTTGAAATAACCAAGCAGAATCGGCATTTAATATACGCCAGTTCCTGTCTCTCTTCTATTACCGGGGTTGCTTGTGCTATCTTACTCCCCGCATCACGCCCAATGTTAACTGCTACTGCAGTAGGCCTGAGCCAAGGATTAAATGCCCAGAGTATTTGGGGATGTCTTACTCTGGATAAATTTCAAAAAAAACGCAAAAGAAAAGCTACAAGAAAAGAAGTATTGAATTTGATTCTGTCAGGAAGCGTTCCATGCCTTGCAAGCTCTGTAATTTTACCCCCAGCGTTGACGGCTTTATCTTGTAAACCCATATTGATTGAGGTTATACCTGTGGCATCCTCATACGCTGGAACGCTTGGAGGAGAATGTCTGTGGTACCATTGTGGATATTGCCGCGATGAATCTTTAGATGACAGTTGAAAAATCAAGGAAGAGTCAAAACAACGTCGATTTATTTCCCGACAAACTCATGTACACCATAATATTCAGAACAATAACCATCAAGACAAGCAAGCTCAGCTGAATGAGCTACCTAGCCTTCAGATATATCCATTTGTCTTTATTTTCAAAATATTTATTTAAGTGTTGTTCAAATAAAATACAGGTTTGATGTAGATTATCACTATCGAGTTTACTGATTTTGCTTTTATTTGCCTTTTCCCTTATCTTAAAAAGTATCTCCAGCTCTTTACTACAAAGTTCTTGCAAATTAAAACTTCCCCCACCGTAAACCATGCAATCTTGAGGAGGAATTTTCTCTTGAACCTCAAGAATAGATGAGATTAGCTTATGAGCCAAACGCACTGCTGGATCAACAGGT
Organism: uncultured Gammaproteobacteria bacterium; assembly: GCA_929200485.1. Lineage (GTDB taxonomy): Bacteria > Pseudomonadota > Gammaproteobacteria > Pseudomonadales > DT-91 > CAKMZU01. The sequence continues at coordinate 10,906 of CAKMZU010000023.1, forward strand.
TTTTTATTTTTTCGAGGCATCGCATCCGATGCAGTTATTGTTAACAAAAGAAATAATAATAAAATAAATTTCATAGCAAAAATTACCTATATTTTTTCAATTGGATAGCATTGCAATATAAAAATTCATATTTTTACATATTTCGTTATTTTGGCTCACCTAAACTAACCAAACTCAAGACAGAACAATTTGACGCACTACGATCTAGCACTGCAAGCTCAATGATTAAAGCTGTCCAATCGAAAGAAAAAGTTGATCTCGATCAAAAGCATCAGGATTTTTATCGTTAGACTGACTTTAAAAAATGGAGGCTTTATGAGCGCAGCAGAACAATTACAACAGCCCTACATTATTCAAACAGATAGTGTTAAAGAACGTTACGCCAGAGGCTGGCACTGCCTCGGCAAAGCCTCGGACTTTACCAACAAGCCTAAAACCTTGCAGTATTTCGGCAAAAAACTCGCAGCATTTCGTGGCAAAGATAGTGGGCAGGTGCATATTATTGATGGTTACTGTCCACACATGGGGGCTGACTTAAGTCGCGGCACCGTTGATGGTGACAGCTTAACCTGCCCTTTCCATAGCTGGCGCTGGGGCAGTGATGGCGTGTGTAATCATATTCCTTACGCCGATCATATCCCTAAAAAAGCTATCATCAGCAGTTTTAAAACGATGGAGATGAACGGCCTGCTGTTTGTCTGGCATGATCCTGAAGGTTTGCCACCCATTGCTGAACAAACCCCACGACGTATTGACGATTACTACTCAGGCGAATGGTCAGATTGGCACATTGCAAAATTCACCATCAATTCTAACTGCCGTGAGCTGGTTGATAATATGGCGGATATGGCACATTTTGGCCCTGTGCATTATTCCAATGTGGAAACCTTTAAAAATATTCAACAAGGCCACACCTTCACCCAGTTAATGACAGGCGGGCACGACATCTTAGCGGATGAAGGCGAAAAGTTTACTTCTGTTGCAACCTATGAAGGTCCTTCATATATGACCACCACAATGACAGGTTCGATGGAAGGACATGAAATGGTCACACATCTCTTAGTCGCTAATGTACCTATCAACACAGAACAATTCGATATCTATCTTGGGGTTATGTTGAAAAAAGATTTAACGCTCTCAGCAGAAGATAACCAGTCAATGGTTGAACAATACACTCAAATGAGTGTGGATTCGTTCGTGCAGGATGTCGATATCTGGAATAACAAAGTGCGTATTGACAATCCGTTAATGTGTGATGGTGACGGACCCATCCGAATGGTACGCAAGTGGTACGAACAATTTTATATGGATCGTGATGATATTCCTGAATCACTTGCCAATGCCGATAAAACCCACGAAACCAAAATAAAATTTAAACGAAGTGAGGCAGCCTGATGATCAAAGCCTTAGGTTACGTATTTATTGAATCCTCAACACCTGAAAAGTGGCAACACTTTATGGAGCAGGTTGTTGGCTTGATGGCGGCTCCCTCAATGCTAGCATCTGAAAATCAATATTTTAAAATGGATGCCTACACCTGGCGCATTGCCATTAAGCCTTCAAATCGAGATTGCTTAAGTATCGCAGGCTGGGAAGTAGAGACTCAAAGCCATTTTGAACAAGTCAAAAAACAGCTATCAGCCAATGCAATTATATTCCGCCATTTAACGGAAGAAGAATGCCTTGCACGTGCTATTCAAGGGGGCATTCAATTCGATGACCCTTCTGGCAATACGTTGGAGATTTTTTATCAGATGGCACTGGATTATCTGCCATTGATTTCAAAGGTAGGCGTTAGAGAATTTGATACCGGGTTTAATGGTGACATGGGGTTGGGGCATTTTGTCATTCCAACCCAACAGTTTGATGAAACTTATGACTTTTATCTTAACGTCCTTGGATTTGGTCAAACCGATACCATGCGTTTTCAGTTTGCTCCTGAAGCGCCAGAGCAACGCTTGCATTTTCTGCATGTCAATAATCCAAGGCATCATAGTCTTGCGATTTATGAAGACCCAAACCCTTCTCCCTCAAAATGCGTGCATTTAATGGTTGAGGTACCAGACATGGACGATGTGGGATATTTTATCGATCGCTGTAAAGCCCATGACATCCGAATCAGCTCCACACTCGGTAAACATACCAATGATTTAATGACATCCGTCTATGTTGATACGCCAGCAGGCTTCGCACTTGAATTTGGCACAGGCGGTCTGCAACTCGATTGGGATGGCTACAAACCGACGGAAAGCGCTCGCCCTTCACTTTGGGGGCACGAGTGGAATCCACAATAATATTAACGAACCATGCAAGGAAACAACCATGAGCCAACAACCCTTGAGCGCCATTCCTTCAAATACAGGCACGCTTAATGCAGAAGATGTAACCCAAAAGCTTCTTGAGAATGCTAGGGATTTGGTGCCATTGCTTAAAGAGCGCCAAGCACTCACCGCAGCACTGGGTGTATTACCCGACGACACAATCAACGCCATGATGGATGCTGGGTTTTTCCGCATCATGCAGCCAAAACGTTATGGGGGATTTGAACTTGATCCTCACGTGTTTTTTGCTGTGCAGCAAATTCTTGCTGAGGGTTGTATGTCAACTGCTTGGGTATTAGGTGTGGTCGCGATCCATAACTGGCAAATGGGCATGTACGATGACAGAGCACAACAGGATGTCTGGGGAGAAAATACCAGCACCTTGATTTCCTCGTCTTACATGCCTGTCGGTATTGTAGAAAAAGTCGATGACGGTTTTATGCTGTCAGGTAAATGGGGCTTTTCATCCGGATCCAAACATTGCGACTGGGCCTTTTTAGGCGGTATGGCACCCTCTGATGGCGCACCAGATTACCGCACATTTTTAGTCCCTAAAGGCGATTATGAGATCATTGATAACTGGAATGTTTCAGGGCTTGAAGGCACAGGCTCTAACGATATTCTAATTAAAGACCCTGTATTTGTCCCTGAGTATCGCACGCATAAATCAATGGACGGATTCACTGGCAATAATCCTGGTTGTACAGTCAATGCCTGCTATTTATTCACCTTGCCATTTGGGCAGATTTTTACTCGTGCAGTAGCCTGCTCATCCATTGGCGCTTTAAAAGGTGTGATAGATAATTACGTTGATGTGAACAAAGACCGCGTCGGATTAAATGACGGTGCTAAAATTGCCCAAGACCCAAATGCACAGATGGCGGTTGCCGAGGCCATGGCCATCATTCAAGAATGCCAGTCGATATTAAAAGACGACTTGGATTTCTTTGTGAGCGAAGCCAAAGCAGGGAATACATTGGATATTAATGAACGTATCAAACGTCGCTTTAATGCAGCACGTATTTCCAAAAAATGCGCGGATTCCGTGAATGCCTTGTTTATTGCCTGTGGCGCACAGGGTATTTTTAAAGGACATCCACTCAACCGTGCGTGGCTGGATATTAACGCAGGCCGCAGCCATGTCGCGAATAACCCCTTTAAATTTGGACGTAATCTGGGTGGGACTTTATTAGGTCTTGAGAACACTGATTTCTTTTTATAATCGATAAAAGAACAAGCCATAAACCAACAATCAAGAGACTTGGAGCGGAAACGCTCCTTTTGCGTATGACACAACAAACCCCTTATGAACTTTTAGGTAAAGACGACGGCATAAAAGCGCTGGCCAATGCCTTTTATGATGCCATGGATAGCCTGCCGAATGCTGAGCATATCCGTAAAATGCATGCAGCATCACTGACAGATGTGAAACAAAAGCTCTATGAATACTTAAGTGGCTGGCTAGGCGGCCCTGATATTTATCGTGAGAAGTACGGCCATATCTGTCTGACCGACCAACATAAACCTTTTACGATCAATAGCAATGACCGCGATCAGTGGTTACATTGTTTTGATTATGCGTTAGATGAAATCAATGCATCAGAAGAAGTGAAAGTCATGCTAAAACAACCCATGTTTCGCATGGCGGATTTTTTGGTGAATAGTTAGCTTTCTATTCAGTGGTTTTTAAGGGCACCTCTAAAAATT
>CAKMZU010000023.1:14943-19290 GCA_929200485.1 uncultured Gammaproteobacteria bacterium
CAATAGCTTTTTTTGACAGAAGCCAAAAGCAATTTTTAGAGGTACCCTTAAGAAGTTAACTTTTATATTTTTTGTCTATTCGAACTCTGAGCATTGAAAGCGGTCATAGCATTATCTTCATAATTTAGACTATCGCTGTGAAATTGAATCTAGCTGTTTTAATCTTCTCAATAATTTCTAACACTTGTTTTGCTACACTTTATCGAAATCAAAGTTATCAATTGAGTGACGAACTTACAGGAATTATTTATATAATTTCAAAGGGAATCGAGAGAATTCAAAATATCAGAATTCCAACCGAGAAAAATAAAAAGGATCTGGAGTTCCTTCAAAAAGAACAAAGTGACATCCAGTTATTCATCGAAAAGTATAATCAAAACCCATCTAATTGCCCTAAGGAGATATTTGATGAAATGATAAAAAGTATCAAAAACAGAAGAAATGATAAAATTTATCCTATTTATCAATTTTATTCTTAAACAGCTAAAAATCTTAATTAAATTAGTACAGCCAAGGGTAACATTCGCCTTTTCTTTTGCTTATGGCTATTACTTCAAGCACGTTTAACCGGACATTTGTGAACCAAAAAGTAAAACTTTAATCTAACACAATAATCATATCTCTTCAGGATTGATTATGCCCGGCCAAAAAATAGGTATCATTGCGGCTACTGCGATAGTCTCTGGCAATATGATGGGTAGTGGTATCGCGCTGCTACCTGCCACATTAGCTAACATAGGCTCCATTACCCTCTTGGCCTGGATCCTTTGCACGATAGGCGCCATGTGCCTGGCCTACGTTTTCGCACGTTTAGGGACTATCAATCCGCAATCAGGCGGTCCTGTTGCTTATGCTGGTGAAATTGCACCAATCTTGGGTTATCAGTCAGGCGTTCTTTACTATCATTCAAACTGGATTGGCAACTTGGCCATTGCTGTCACTGGCGTGTCTTATCTTGCTGTCTTGCTGTATTTTTTCCTGTATTAAAACAAACCATTCCCGCGTCGATTGCTTCAATTGCTTCGGTTTGGCTGTTTTGTTTTATGAATTTAATTGGTGCTAATCTTATCGGCAAATTGGTGACCATAGGCGTAACCTTGCTTCTTATACCCATTATTTTAACGGGTACGCTGGGATGGGCTTTTTTTGACAGCGCACAATTCACAGCCAATTGGAATGTCACTGGCAATAAATCAGATTTCCACGCATTTATTAGCGCCGTAGTTTTATGTATTTGGGCTTTTGTTGGTGTGGAATCTGCCTCTGTTAATGCCGGATTGGTCAAGAACCCTAAACGCACTATCCCTCTATCAACCCTGATTGGTACCTTTATCGCAGCTGTGGTTTATATATTATCGACAACCGCAATGATGGGTATGTATCCTGCCAATACATTGGCTGCATCAGGCGCTCCCTTTTCAGATGCAATGACAAAAATCTCAGGAGCCCCCATTGCTGCCTCCATCGTTTCAATCATTACAGCACTGGCCTGCTTTACCTCGTTGGGCTCATGGATGATGTTGACTGCAGAAGCTGGTGCCAGAACCTCCAATGATGGATATTTCCCCAAAATTTATGGCAACAGGAATGCTTCTGGCACTCCAGTCAAAGGATTGATTATTGAAGCCATCCAAATGTCTACATTAATGATTATTTTAATGATCTTGCAAATGGGTAATGAGGGAAACTCTGCTGATCTATTCGGTAAAATCGCCTCCATTGCCGTACTAACAGTTTTACTACCTTATCTTTATAGCTGTTTAAACCTTATTGCTCGAACAGAATTAAAGCTTGACCAAATTTTCCCATTTATGGCCGCGATCATCGCAGCCATTTTTTGTCTGGTGGCACTTTATGGAGCCAAAGGCGAAGGCCTTGCCGAGGCTATCATTGTCACATTGGTTATTCTTATTTTTTATTGCCGCTGGGAAAATGAACATCAAGAAAAAGGTTTAAACATTCCTAAACCGGCACCAACAAGTGTGCCTAATAAAAACACCAATGACGTTGAGCTTTAAGAGGGGGGGCATATGGATCAAATATTAATGAAGCAAAAAACAGCACTGATTTTAAGCCTTAATGATTCCAGGCAAAAAATCGTTGTCTTTGATTTACTCGAAAAAAAATTGAACGAAGAAAATATACACGTCAGATATATTGATAATCTTGAGGATATTTTTGCCATCATTAATAACAACATGCAAATTTGTTCAGTGATTTTTGATTGGGATGTTTTCAGTACTGATTTATGTCAAGAAGTTGAAAGAATTAATGAAAATATGCCCCTGTTTGCCTTCACAAACAAGCATTTACCCACAGATGTCACTTTAGCGGATTTACATATGCTTCGGTTAAATTTCTTTGAATTCAAACTCAATGAAATTGAGCTGATTAGTCGAAAGATCAGTTTGGTAATTGAAGAATATATCCGCTATATCCTTCCGCCTCTCACGAGAGCTCTCTTTGATTTTGTCACTGAAGCGAAGTACACCTATTGCACTCCGGGGCACCTCGGTGGTACTGCTTTTTTAAAAAGCCCGACAGGCGCTATCTTTTATGATTTTTTTGGCAGCAACACTTTTCAGGCTGATGTATCAGTATCCGTACCAGAACTCGGTTCACTCCTTGATCATAGCGGCAAACATGAAGAAGCAGAACAATTTATCGCAAAAGTTTTTGGGGCAGATAAAAGTTATATGGTAACTAACGGTACCTCTACCGCTAATAAAATTGTGGGCATGTATTCTGTGGCATCAGGGGATACCATGTTGATGGACAGAAACTGCCACAAATCACTGACGCATTTAATGATGATGGTCGATGTAACCCCTTTATACCTTAATCCAACGCGCAATGCCTACGGCATTTTAGGGGGCATCCCACAATCTGAATTTACAGAATCTGCCATCAACAAAAAAATGGAACAAGCAGGAATAAGCAAAAAGCCTGAATATGCTGTCATCACTAACAGCACCTATGATGGCCTTTTCTATGATACAGGCTTCATCAAAGAAACACTCCCTTGTAAAACCATTCATTTTGATAGTGCTTGGGTACCTTATACCAACTTCCATCCTATTTATGAAGGTAAAGCAGGTATCAGCGGAAAAAAAGTTAGCGATAAAGTTATCTTTGAAACTCAAAGTACGCACAAATGTTTAGCCGCTTTTTCTCAAGCATCCATGATACATGTCAAAGGCCATATAGATGAAAGCCGATTCAATGAACCATTTATGATGCACACATCAACCTCCCCTCAATACAATATGGTGGCGTCTTGTGAAACCGCAGCAGCGATGATGAAAGGCAATAGTGGTAAACGACTCATGATCAATGCGATTGAAACCGCAATGAATTTCAGAGAACAAATTGCCAAATTGGCCAAAGAAGTCAACGGATGGTTTTATACTGTATGGGAGCCTGAATCAATCAATTGGCCTGACTGCTGGCCATTAAAGACAGAAGATAGCTGGCATGGCTTTAAAGACATCGATGATCATCATATGTTCCTTGACCCTATCAAAGTCACACTGTTATTGCCTGGACTCAAAGAGAATAAAATGTCTGATGAAGGTATACCTGCCAGCCTTGTAGCAAAATTCCTGGATGAACATGGGGTGATCGTTGAAAAAACAGGCCCCTATTCAATGCTGTTCCTTTTCACTATTGGTATTGATAAAGCAAAATCGCTAAAACTGATTCGAACGTTGGTAGATTTTAAACAAGCCTATGATAAAAACCTTAAAGTAAAAGACATGCTGCCAAATCTGTACAGTGAAAATCCACACTTTTACAACATAATGACACTGCAAACCTTAGCAAAAGGCCTACATAACGAGATGGCTAAATTTGACTTACCAAAACTCATGTTCAATGCATTTGACGATTTACCCAAGATGGTAATGACACCCTATCAAGCGTTTCAAGAAGTCATCAAGGGCAACACACGTGATGTATTATTAAAAGATTTACTGAATGAAGTTTGCGCTCACATGATTTTACCCTACCCACCCGGCGTCCCATTAATCCTGCCGGGCGAGAAATTAACTGAGCAAAATGAAGTTGTGCTAGATTTCCTGAACATGCTTGTTGAGACAGGGCAGACATACCCGGGTTTTGAGACAGACATCCATGGTTTAGAAGAAAAAGAAGGGGAATATTATGCAACAGTGATCACCCAACAAACATAGACTCGATGCTAAAATGAATTGTCTATGTGTCCATGCATCTATGTGGTTGCTGTCAAAGCGATGGTTTAAACATTTTTTTTGTTCAGTTAATTCTTAAACGCTTATATACGCAGAAAAGGTGAGCCTCACCCTTTCTCACCCTTTCTCACCCTTTCTC
>CAKMZU010000024.1:0-13297 GCA_929200485.1 uncultured Gammaproteobacteria bacterium
GCCCAGGGTAAATCTAATCAGCAAGTGGCTATTTTGGATTCAACCGGGCGAAGTTATGGCATACCGGCACATACGCTTCCGTCAGCACGAGGGCAGGGTGAGCCACTGTCAGGACGAATTAACATACCTTCAGGAGCCGAAGTTGTTGATGCGCTTATGGCTCAGGATGATGAGCATTATCTCTTTGCAACCGATGCGGGTTATGGTTTTTTTGCCAAATTCTCTGACATGCTGACCAAAAATAAATCAGGTAAAGCGTTGGTGAGCCTGCCCAAGGGTGCTAAAATCCTGCCACCATCAAAAGTTGATCCAGCAATAGAGCAGTTTGTCGTTGCTGTGAGTAATGAAGGACGTTTGTTGTTATTTAAAACTCAGGAATTGCCAACGCTTAATAAGGGTAAGGGTAACAAGATTATCAATATTCCATCTGCTCGTGTGCAATCTCGAGAGGAATTTATGATTAGTGCACTCTTGTTGTCTGAAGGTCAAACATTGATAGTCAGGGCAGGAAAACGCAAGCTGAAGCTCAAAGCAGGAGAGCTTGAACATTATATTGGTGAGCGAGGTAGACGAGGAAATAAGCTACCAAGAGGCTTTCAAAAAGTTGATGAACTATTTATTGAGTGAATATGTTGAATGAATAGCTATTGCCGGTATGTGAATCCGGCAAGTCAACGAGTAAGTTAACAGTGATAAAACAGAAAAAATAATTGCCATGTCAGATAAAACCACATTTGCCGCCGAATCATTTGATCAGTGGGTAAGTGACCTTAATACAGCATCGTTGGAACAAAAAATTTCTGCTTGCTTTTATTCGAAAACATCAGGGACAGCACAGTTGTACACCGCTGATAACTGGCAAGAAATTGATGTTAGTGAACAGCCGTATTATTTTACGTTGATTTCTAGAAGTTTGACTGAAAAACAACTAGCGAATGTTTTGGGCTTTTTTGCAGCGCAAGGCTTGAGCGTCGAGCAGGTAACAACAAAGCTGACTCAGGTTTCGAAGAAATATACCGTTTTGGTTATTGCTTTAAGGGGCGAATGTCAAAATTATTCAGCCTTTAAAGAAGCCTTGTTAGCCGTTTCCAAAGAAAATCAATTTGATGGCTTTTTTCAATCCAGTCAACATTTTCAGACCGAGTGGAAACTCGCCTGTTTCGATATGGATTCCACTCTCATCCAGTGCGAAGTGATTGATGAGTTAGCTAAGGCTTGGGGTATAGGTGATCAAGTGGCTGAAATCACCGAACGTGCAATGCAGGGTGAGTTAGATTTCAAAGCGAGTTTTACCGAACGCTTGGCGTTGCTGGAGGGATTGTCGGAAAATGTTCTTGAAGGGATAGCTGAGAATTTACCTGTGACTGAGGGATTGCCAGCATTGATGGCAGCTTTCAAAGCCAAGGGTATTAAGACGGCCATATTCTCAGGCGGCTTTACTTATTTTGCTGAGCATTTGCAGCAAGAATTTGGTTTTGACTCTATCTATGCTAACTCCCTTGCGATAGAAAATGGCAAGGTAACAGGTGTTGTTCAGGGTGAAATCGTTGATGCAGAAAGGAAAGCGGCATTACTGCATGAGCAAGCTGACAATTTAAGGCTGTCAACTGATCAGGTGATTGCGGTGGGTGATGGTGCGAATGATTTGCTTATGTTGTCGGAAGCAGGCTTTGGTGTTGCTTTTTGGGCCAAGCCGATCGTAAAGGCTAAAGCGGATTATTCGTTATCGGGCACAGGGCTTGATGCGCTTATTGCAATTCTTTAGGCTTTTAGCTATTTGTTTGCTCGTTTAGCGCCCATTCAATATGCTCCCGAGCAACGGCTGAAAGACAGTCATCTTTAAGACGCTTCGTTAGCGCCTTAATTGTTTCAGGGCACTTTTGGGCATTCCCCAGACCGATGGCAAGATTTCGAAGCCATTGCTGATAACCTATTCGCCTGATAGGCGACCCTTCTGTATTGGATAGAAATTCTTCCTCTGACCATAAAAATAATGCCAGCAACCTTTCTTTGTCTAAATTATGCCTGGGATAAAAATCCAATTCTTGTGTGCTTTGATTAAATTTGTTCCAAGGACATACAATTTGACAATCATCGCAGCCATAAACTCGGTTCCCCATCTTCTTTCTTAGCTCAATAGGAATACTGCCTTTGTGTTCAATGGTCAGGTACGAAATACACTTTGTTGCATCCAATTGATGTGCGCTTGTAAACGCATCAGTAGGGCAGGCCGTTAAACAGGCTGTACAGCTACCGCAATGAGTCTGTATTGGCTCATTCTGAGGGGTTGTAGGCAGGGGGACTGAAGTAAGAATTTCACCCAAGAAAAAGTAAGACCCTGCATTTTTATTGATAAGCATAGTGTTCTTGCCAATCCAGCCAAGACCTGCCTTCTCTGCAAGAGCGCGCTCAAGTACGGGTGCGCTATCAACAAAGGCTCGTTGGGTAAGGTGTTGTTCACTAAAGTCTTCGATACGCTTTGCAATCTTTGCTAGGCGTTTTCGCATCAGTTTATGATAGTCGCGGCCTAATGCGTAACGAGAAACATAGGCTTGATCAGTCGATGCAAGAATTTCTGGCATTTTTTGTTTTTCATTTTCAGGGAGATAATCCATACGAAAACTAATAACTCGCAAGGAGCCTTCAACTAATGCTTTGGGATCAAGGCGTTTATCAAGGTTTCGTTGCATATAGGCCATTTCACCCTGATAATGGTTGGCGAGCCATTCTTCTAGGTAAGGTCGATAGTTGCTCAGATTGCAGTCGGTGATACCAATCTGTTGAAAGCCTTCATTAGTTGCCCAATCGTTGATTTTTTCGGCTAATAATTGAAGATTATGCGGTTGTACGTGCATTATTTTGTTTAAGAGACTAGGGTCAGAATCGGAGGTCTTATGATGCAATTATATACAGCGGAAGACAGTAAGCAATGCGATGCTGCACTTATTGCTGGAGGCATTCCAGCGTTTGATTTAATGCAGCGTGCCGCCAAGCGGGTTTTTGAAGAATTGCAGGAAATGCAGGCAGATCGATTTTTGCAAGTGCCTGTCATCGTACTTGTAGGATCAGGCAATAATGGTGGTGATGGTTTATTGATTGCTAAAATGGCGATGGAAGTTGGAATGCCAGTGAAGGTGGTTAGCCTAAAGCCCCTGGAGATGAAAACGCAGGAGTCTGAGCAGGCGTTGGAAGAGGCAAAGGCGGTAGGTGTGCCATTTCAGATTCTAGATGATAACATCGTCTTTAATGAATCCTTTGTTGTTGATGCGTTATTAGGAACAGGGTTTACTGGAAGTTTACGAGATGATTTGGCCGCGCTGATTATGAGGGTTAATCAGGCGCAGTGCGATGTGTTGTCAGTTGATGTGCCATCAGGCTTGGATGCCAATACAGGAGCCGTTGAAACGACAGCAATCAAGGCTAATGCTACGGTAAGCTTTATTGTTAAAAAGCGTGGTTTATATACGGCAAACGGAGCAGATTATTCTGGTAGGCGTTTGTTTGATGCCTTGGTTACGGATCAAGAATTACCTTTATATCGCAAAGCGGTAGCGACATTAAAAAGGCCGGTTGAAGTCCTCTCTTTAGATCAACTCAAACATTCTTTGCCTAGGCGGTTGCAGAACTCCCATAAAGGTCATTACGGGCATTGCGTGTTGATTGGTGGTAGCCTCGGCATGTCAGGCGCGATTATTCTTGCCGCTGAAGCTTGTTACCGGGCAGGCGCGGGTTTGGTGACGGTTATTACCGGGAAACAGACAGCTCGAGCGTTAAATGTTCGTCTTCCAGAAGCCATGACGGCGGTAAATAAAGACGAGATTGACCATGCGCTCAGCCGGGCAAGTTGTATTGGTATAGGCCCCGGTCTTGCACTTGATCAATGGGCTAAAGAGATGTTCGATAAGGTGGCTGCCTTAAATAAGCCGGTCGTACTAGATGCGGGTGCTTTGTCGTTATTGGCACAAGATAGAGTGGTTTCAAAACCTGATTGGGTCATTACACCACACCCAAAAGAGGCTGCTGCTTTATTGCATTTGCAAACATATGATGTCCAGCAAGATCGGTTTAAGGCCGTAAGGGCATTGTCAGAGTGGTATCATTGCGTCTCAGTGCTAAAGGGTTCAGGCAGTTTAATCAGTAATGCCGCTGCTGATCAGCTTTGGTTGAGCAACAAGGGGAATCCCGGCATGTCAGTTGGCGGCATGGGTGATATTTTAACCGGTGTTATTGCTGGTCTACTGTCGCAAGGTGTGACGCCGTTTTATGCTGCAAAATTGGGTGTGGAAATTCACGCAGAGGCTGGCGATCTTCAAGCGAAGCGTTTTGGACAAATCGGCATATTGCCTCAGGATATGTGTTTGACGATAAAAGAGTTAATAAATACGTGAATGAAATAATAAAAACGCAGGAATTTCTATCCATTGACGAGCCAGCGCTGGCCAGGCTTGCGAGCGGTTTGGCTAAGAATATTAAAGATCCACTGATTATTTATTTTGAAGGGGATTTAGGCGCTGGGAAAACCACGTTCTGTCGAGCGTTAATTCAATCAATGGGTGTTCAGGGAACAGTAAAAAGTCCGACTTATACTCTCTTAGAGGAATATGATGTTGATGCAAGTATAAATAAAATATTACATTTTGATTTGTATCGGTTAGTGGACGCTGAAGAGTTAGAGTTCATTGGTATTCGGGATTATGTTGGTTCGGCCCTTTGGTTGGTTGAGTGGCCGGAGAGAGGGCAAGGCTTAATACCTGAGGCTGATATGATTTTAAGGCTCGCTTACGCAGGCGACAATCGCTCTTTATTTATTGATTATTATTCCGAGCGCTCAGTACTGCTCTGTGATGGTCTAAACTAATAAGAATTTTTATGGGTGAGTGCTGGCTAACATGAAAAGCATTTATGTAACTAGGGTGTTCGTTGACTTGAAAGGACCAGCTCTCAAGCTTTTCAGTCTGCTTGCTATGTTGAGTTTAGGGATGGTTGCCTTTTCGGAGCCGGCAAAAATTCAAGGCCTTCGCGTTTCTTCTAAGCCCGACAGTGCTCGTCTGGTTTTTGATTTAAGCAAGGCGGCGGATCATCGGCTGTTTATGTTGTCTGATCCAAATCGCATGGTGTTAGACGTAGAGGGTGCCGCGCTGCTTAAAGATATAACAGCAACTAATTTTAATCATTTGCCGATAAAAAAATGCCGAACAGCAAAAAAGGAGAATAATGTTATTCGTGTCGTCTTCGACCTGAACTCACCACTGAAAGCAAAAAGTTTTTTGTTGCCAAAAAATGATCAAGGCATTAGCCGATTGGTTATTGATTTGGATTATAAGAAAAAACTAGCGCCACAAAAAAAAGTAGCGGCATCGATAGAAGCAGTACAAAACGTTAAACGTGATTTGATTATTGCTATAGATGCTGGGCATGGTGGAGAAGACCCAGGAGCTGTGGGTGTTAATCGAATGCATGAGAAGAAAGTGGTCTACGCAATCTCTAAAAAGTTGGCCAACTATTTTAAAGCCAGAAAGGGTTATAAGCCCGTCATGGTAAGATCGGGTGATTATTTTATTCCACTGGCTGCGCGACGTAACATTGCAAAGGAAAAAGATGCAGATGTGTTTATCTCAATTCATGCCGATTCATTTACCAAGAAGAGGGCGCATGGCGCAAGTGTTTACACCCTGTCGACTAAGGGAGCAAGTTCGGCTAGCGCAAAATTTTTAGCGGAAAGAGAAAATAAAGCAGACTTGGTAGGTGGTGTCAGTCTTGCGGATAAAGACGATATTTTGTCATCCGTATTGGTTGATTTGTCGATGACTTATAAGATGGAGTCTAGTGTCGATGTTGCGGAAGAGGTGCTTGTTGAGTTGGGCAAGGTCACCTCTTTACATGGTAGTCGCGTTGAAAATGCAGGTTTTGCCGTGCTCAAATCCCTGGATATTCCATCAATTCTCGTAGAGACCGGATTTATGTCAAATCCTAGAGAAGCCAAAAATCTTTCTTCCAGTCGATTCCAAAGTAAAATTGCCCAAGCAATATTCAACGGTGTAGACAATTATTTTAAGAAAAAAGCCCCGGAAGATACTTACATTGCATCGCGCTTCAGGCATAATCGAGCCGTAATTTATGTGGTTGAGCGTGGGGATACGTTGAGTCAGATCGCCATGCGATATGATGTGCATCTGAATCGTTTGATGGAATTTAATCGCTTGCAGACAAAAAGCCTCGCCATAGGTCAAACCCTACAAATACCTATCAATAATTAATGGTTGAGAATACCCTCTAGATGTCTGCAATTATTAAACTTAGCCCAAGGCTTGCCAATCAAATCGCCGCTGGTGAAGTCGTTGAACGTCCGGCTTCTGTATTAAAAGAAATTCTTGAAAATGCGCTCGATGCGGGAAGTCAACAGGTTGAGGTTAGCCTTGAAAGTGGCGGTATCAAGGGTATTCAAGTTCGAGATGATGGTTTGGGTATTGGTAAGGACGATTTACCTCTGGCATTAAGTCGCCATGCAACCAGCAAAATCCGAACCCTTGATGATTTAGAAATGGTATCCACGCTCGGGTTTCGTGGTGAGGCGCTGGCGAGTATTGCCTCAGTTTCTCGCCTTGTTTTAACCTCCAATCAGACTGATGATCCGTCAGATGCCTGGCAGGTCGCTATGCATGGGCGAGATATGGACGCTGAATTGAAGCCTGCGCCACACCCGAAAGGCACGACGGTTGAAGTGAGAGACTTGTTTTTTAATACGCCAGCTCGCCGGAAATTTTTACGAACAGAAAAGACCGAGCTGGGGCATCTACAGGAAGTTTTTAAACGGCAAGCGTTGAGCCGATTTGATGTGAGCTTGCAGCTATCTCATAATGGCAAAACGCTGCAAAACTTAAAAAAAACAAAAACACTCCAAGAGAAAGAACAGCGTATAGCCAAGCTTTTAGGGCCTGAGTTTATGCAAAATGCGCTCTATCTTGAGCGTGAAGCGGGCAGCATGAAGCTTGAAGGCTGGATTGCCAAACCCAGCTTTTCCAGAAGCCAAAGTGATTTGCAGTATTTTTTCGTCAATGGACGAGTTATTCGTGACCGTCTGGTTGCTCATGCAATAAAACAAGCCTATAGCGATGTTATGTATCATGGGCGGTTTTCAGCATTTGTTTTATATTTAACCATTGATGCTGATGAAGTGGATGTGAATGTACATCCAACCAAACATGAAGTGCGGTTTCGAGAATCGCGTCGAATGCATGGATTTCTAACGAGTACGATTACAAAGGCATTGGCAGATGTCAGGCCAGATACTGAAATAAATCCATTGCAATCGCCGGATGCTTCCTCTTCTGTCGCTTCTGCGGCAAATTTTTCTGGTGTGACTTCTCCTGTTGGGTCTTCGATTGTCAGTGCGCCAAGTATTGATACTTCAACACATTCTCAGGGTAATTTATCTTTTTTAGCGCCAGAAACAATGGCTTTTAAGCCTTCTGATTCTGAAGCATTATCAGTTGCTCAGCAAGGTGCAATGGCTCAAAGTTTTTATAAGGTGCCAGATCCAGATAATGAAGCAGGCAATGAGAACACTAGTGAAATACCCCCTTTGGGTTTTGCTATTGCGCAGCTGCACGGCATTTATATTTTATCAGAAGCAAAAGATGGGATGGTGCTGGTAGATATGCATGCAGCCCATGAGCGAATTGTCTATGAGCGCATGAAGGCAGCGTTAGCCGATGAAGGCATTCGTTCTCAGCCGCTTCTTGTGCCACTAGGGCTTTCTGTCAGTGAAAAAGAAGCGCAGACAGCAGAAGATGCAACGTCTAATTTTGAACGCCTTGGCTTTTCTGTTGAGCGGGTTAGCGAAGAGAGCCTGTTGGTTAGAGCGATTCCTGCCATGCTCCCGACTAAGGTAGCTGAGCAGTTGGTTCGTGATGTGATTGCAGATTTTGTTAAATACGGCATGAGCGATCGAATTGAGTCAGCATTAAATGAAATCTTGTCCACCATGGCTTGTCACGGGGCTGTCAGAGCTAACCGTCAACTATCGATTGCTGAAATGAATGCATTGCTTCGCGATATGGAACAAACCGAGCGAAGCGGTCAGTGTAATCATGGTCGGCCGACTTGGCGCTTTTTCAGTCTGCCAGAACTAGATAAGTTTTTTCTTCGAGGACAATAATGCAGGATAACGCATTACCCCCTGCTTTGTTTATCATGGGGCCAACGGCTTCGGGTAAAACCGCTTTGGCACTGGCTCTAGCCGAGAGATTGAATGGCGAGATTATTAGTGTTGATTCAGCACTGGTTTACCGAGAGATGGATATAGGTACGGCGAAGCCAACCAGCGATGAGCTAGCCATTTGCCCTCATCATTTAATCAATATTATTGACCCTGTCGAAAGTTACTCGTCGTCAAATTTTAGAATGGATGCCCTCAAACTGATGGAAGAGATAACCGCTCGATCTAGGTTGCCTATTCTAGTCGGAGGCACCATGATGTACTTTAATCATCTATTGAAGGGGATGAGTCGGTTACCTGAAGCCAATCCTGCGATTAGAAAAGAAATTGATCTGGTTGCTCAAGAAGGTGGCTGGGCAAGCGTTCATAAGCTTCTGGCCGAAGTTGATCCAGAGTCAGCAAGACGATTGAATCCTAATGATTCTCAACGTCTGCAAAGAGCCTTGGAAGTGTACCGAATTACAGGGAAAAGTATGACAGAACATCGGAAAGACGAGCAAAAGCAGCCGTATAAACTGCCCTATAATGTGTGTCAACTTGCCCCAAATTTTACTGAGCGATCGCAATTACATGAAAAAATTGCTGAACGATTTGAAATAATGTTGTCAAACGGCTTCGAGGATGAAGTTAGTGCGCTTCGTGCGCGAGGTGATCTTAACCTTTCTTTACCCTCAATGAGAGCTGTTGGGTATCGTCAGATGTGGATGTACCAGGAAGGCGCATACGGATATCAGGAGATGAAGGAGAAATCGTTAGCTGCGACACGGCAGTTGGCTAAAAGGCAATTTACTTGGCTGAAAAGTTGGCAGAATGTAAATTGGTTCTATACTGATGCAAATGACTGCTCAATGAATAAACAGAAGCACTTAAAAAAAATAGAACGTGAAGCTTTGGCGTTGTTAAAGAGTTATTTTAAAGGGCGCTTAATTGAGTGACCTATAATAATTTAGCTTAGCTTAGCTTTATTTAACGCCTGATAAGGCAAAATAAGGAGAACAAAGATGTCAAAGGGGCAATCGCTACAAGACCCTTACCTTAACGTGTTAAGAAAAGAGCGCGTACCTGTTTCCATTTATCTAGTAAATGGAATTAAGCTGCAAGGCCAAATCGAATCGTTTGATCAGTTTGTTGTTTTGCTAAAAAATACTGTTAGTCAGATGGTGTATAAGCACGCTATCTCAACTGTTGTTCCATCAAGACCTATTCGTATGCCTCCTCCAGAGCAGGCTGGTATAGACGAGGAATAATCGTTATTTTCCCTCTTGGCTCAATGAGAGCTTGTTAGCTGATACGTTCTCTAGCAAGAAAACAGGCGATTGTTGAGTTATTTTTCAAGCAAGCTTCAGCTAACCATTATTGTCTTAATCTGGGCGTTTTATGACTGTCACTTTAAGAGGATTCTTAATGAGCTCAAATCTACGTGACAAGTAAAATTAGATTTTTTGCATCGTTTTTGTATTTTTACATGACTTTCTTGTGACAATCGGCAAGATATTCGCATAAAATGATTTCCTTTTTAAATGTTGGAGAAGTCTTTGTTTTTTGAACGAGCCGAAGGTGGTGAAAAAGCGCTGCTTGTTCATATTGAATCCTTGAATATTCATGAAAATGAGGATGCCTCAGAGTTTGTGCTGCTTTGTGAGTCCGCAGGTCTTGCCATTCTTGATGTAGTCAATGTGCTTCTAAAATCACCGCATCCTAAAGCGTATCTTGGCGAGGGTAAGGTGGATGAAATCGCGAGTCTTGTTGCTGGATTTGACGCGGAGGTGGTTTTGTTTAATGCTGCTTTGTCGCCAAGCCAGCAACGAAATCTTGAAGCAGCGTTACATTGCCGAGTGATAGATCGTACCGGGTTGATTCTTGATATTTTTGCTCAGCGAGCGCGGACTCATGAAGGTAAGTTGCAAGTTGAGTTGGCTCAGTTACATTATGTTCAAACTCGATTAATCCGGGGGTGGACACACCTTGAAAGACAAAAAGGGGGTATTGGACTAAGAGGTCCAGGTGAAACCCAGCTGGAAACTGATAGGCGACTGATTCGAGGGCGTATCAAAAGTATTGAAAGACGTCTTGAGAAGGTAAAAAAACAACGTCAGCAGGGGCGCCGGGGTAGAGGTAGAGCGGGAGTGCCAACCGTTGCTGTTGTAGGTTATACGAATGCTGGCAAATCTACCTTATTTAATCAGTTAACCGAGTCGAATGTTTATGCAGCTGATCAGTTATTTGCTACTCTGGACCCCACGCTAAGGCAAATTGTTTTGCCAGGCGTTGGTGAGGTTATTTTGGCGGATACCGTGGGATTTATAAGACACTTGCCACATCGTCTGGTTGATGCCTTTAAGGCGACCCTGGAAGAAACGGTTGAAGCTGATCTATTGCTGCACGTAGTTGACGCAGCTGCTGAAGAGCGACTGGATAATATTGATCAAGTGAATGAAGTGCTGAAAGAAATCGGTGCAGATGATAAGCGTCAGTTGATGGTTTATAACAAAATTGATTTGCTTGAAGGGGTTGTTCCTCAAATTATTCAATCTGAAGAAGATTCTGCTGCCTCTGTCTGGGTTTCAGCTAAAGAAAAGCAGGGATTTCCTTTGCTGCTAGAAGCTATCGCCTCAAGGCTTGCAGAAAAAATGTGGCGTGGTTCAGTTTGTTTGCCTGCGTCTATGGGGGATTTACGTGCTCGCCTCTATGATAGAAAGGCTATCGTTTCAGAATCTTTTGATGAGCAAGGGCAGTTTGTGTGTCAAGTCGCCATCAGTATTGATGAGCTCTCTCGAATTGAGAGGCAGCTAAATGTTGATTGGCAGTCGTTGGTGCTTGATATCGAACCCTTTGGTTAGGGTCAGAGTTGCACGCTGAGTGAGACAAACGGTTTGACGTAGAGTGCAAGTTGTCGATAATGGAAAGCCCAAGGGTGATGAAGTTGCCCCAAAGGTGTGATCTAATCATTATTTGTCATTGATGTTTTAGGGCATCAAGGCACGTTGAGTTTTTTATAGAGGAGAAGCCAATGGCTTGGAATGAGCCTGGAGGTAATAAAGAAAAAGACCCTTGGAATAATGGTGATCAAGGGCCGCCGGATTTGGATGAGGCTTTTCGTAAGTTTAAGCAAAAATTTGGTTCAGGTGGTGGAAATAAGGGCGCTAGTGGTTCTGGTATGCCATCTTTTAGCGGTACAATGCTTGCAGTTGTATTGGTTATCGCTGCGATAGGCTGGGCGTTATTGGGTGTTTATCAGGTAGATCAACAGGAAAATGCCGTTGTTCTTCGTTTAGGTAAATATTATCAAACTGTTCCAGCGGGTTTGAACTGGCATCCAGTATTCATTGATAAAGTTCAAAAAGTGAACGTGACTCGTGTTCGGTCAACATCATGGCGCGGCATGATGTTAACGGAAGATGACAATATTGTTCAAATCGCCATGTCCGTTCAATGGACAGTTAAAGATCCTAAGGACTTCCTTTTAAAGGTTCGCGACCCCGAGTTATCACTTAAGCATGCTGCAGAAAGTGCGCTTCGTCATGCGGTAGGTGGTGCAGAAATGCATCAAGTGTTAACTGAAGGTCGTATGGCAATTGCTCAAGAAGTACAAGAGCGCCTTCAATCCTATCTTGATACCTATGGTGCGGGTATCTTGATTGCCAAGGTTAATATTGACGACGCTCAGCCGCCTGAGCAAGTTCAAGCCGCTTTTGATGATGTGATTCGAGCAAAAGAAGACGAGTCTCGTTTAAAAAATCAGGCTGAAACCTATCGCAATGGTTTGATTCCTGAGGCGCGAGGTTATGCAATGCGTCAGATGGAAGAAGCCAATGCTTATAAAGGTCAGATTATTGCTGAGGCAACAGGTGAAACCCAACGCTTTTTATCCTTGCTTGGTGAGTATGAAAAATCACCAAAAGTGACTCGAGAGCGTTTATATCTTGATAGTATGGAGCGTTTGTTAGGCGGGACAACAAAAGTCATGTTGGATGCAGACAGTGGCAACCTGATGTATCTGCCTTTGGATAAAATGATGGGGCAATCGTTAAACAGTACCGATAATGCTAAATCTAACTTTACGGAGTTGAGTTTGCCGAAATCCTCAGTGCCGGCGTCTACTGGCCGTAGCTCGAATAGAAGCGTTTCTAGGGAGGCAAGATAATGTCAGGAAAAGCGACCGCTTTTATTGTTCTCTTATTAATTGTTGTTCTGGGTCTGGCTAGCAGTATTTATATTGTTAATGAGGCTGAACGGGCAGTGAAGTTAAAGTTTGGTGAGGTGGTTGAGGCAGATGTTCCACCGGGGGCTCACTTCAAAATACCGCTGGTTAACCAAATTCGTAAGTTTGATGGCCGTATTCAAACCTTGAATGCAACGCCTGAGCGATTTTTGACCATTGAGAAGAAGTCGTTGATTGTAGACTCCTATGCCAAGTGGCGCATTAAGAATGTGCAAAAGTACTACACCACAACCAATGGTGAAGAAATGCGTGCCAATGCCTTGTTGGCTCAGCGCATTAATGCAGGCCTTAGAAATGAATTCGGTGCACTGGATATGCATGAGGTAGTTTCTGGAAAGCGTGACGAGTTGATGGAATCACTAACGACTAAAATTAACAAGGTTGCTTTAGCAGAATTTGGTATTGAAGTCATTGATATTCGGGTTAAGCAGGTAGACTTGCCGAAGGATGTTAGGCAATCTGTATTCGATCGAATGAATACTGAACGTGAGCGCGAGGCTCGCGAACATCGCTCAAGAGGGCGTGAAATGGCGGAAGGTATTCGAGCATCTGCAGATCGTGAGAAGGTGATCATTGAATCTGAAGCTTATCGAGATGCCGAGGTAATCAAAGGTCAGGGCGATGCAAAAGCTGCTGAAATTTATGCTAAGGCGTATAATAAGAACGCTGAGTTTTATTCATTCTGGCGCAGTTTGGCAGCCTATGAAGAAAGCTTCAAAGCTTCTGATAATCTCATGCTAGTCAAGCCTGAGAGTGACTTCTTCCGTTATCTGAAAGATAAAAAAGGCAAATAGCCTGAAAGTTAAAAAGCTAAATAGCATTTAACGCTCGAACCTTTCAAAATAACGAGGTATAAT
>CAKMZU010000024.1:13307-14450 GCA_929200485.1 uncultured Gammaproteobacteria bacterium
TGCGCTTAAAGGAAAAGTAAAAGCAAAAAGTGGAAATACTTTGCATCGCTCTTTATAGAGTTATTAATGGAGCCTGCGGCAAATGCCCTCAAATGCTATAGACCTTAAACGATGAAAACGCTAAACCGCTGGCTCCTTCCTAAGGGGGTTGAAGAAATTCTCCCAAAACAAGCTTGGCTGATAAAGCAATACGAAAGATCCCTTCTCGATCTCTATCATGCCTGGGGTTATGAGATGGTAATCCCGCCATTAATTGAATACCAAGAATCCCTGCTGGCAGGTCTTGGTCATGATGTTGATTTATTAAGTTTTAAAGTAACCGATCAATTGTCAGGCAGAACATTGGCTATTCGTTCTGATATGACACCACAGGCTGCACGAATTGATGCCCATAGCTGGGCAAAACCTGGCGTTACCCGCCTTTGTTACAGTGGCACGGTTCTTCATACTCGCCCAAAAAATGCTCTGGCATCTCGTACGCCAATAGAAATCGGCGCAGAGCTCTACGGGGATTCGTCCATAAATAGTGACCTTGAAGTTATCCAGTTGATGCTGGCGTCACTCAAGTTAACGCAGTGCGAGTCGATACATCTAGATTTAGGGCATGTAGAGATCTATCGGGCATTAGTCGGCGAGCTTAATTTACCCGGAGAGATACAGGCCGAGCTTTTTGATGCGTTTGATCGAAAATCTGAGCCTGAAATTGAACGGATTTTGGCACCTTGGCAACAGCTCCCAGCGGCACAAATGTTAAAAGAGCTGGTTCGTTTAAATGGGGGAGAAGATGTTCTTGAAAAAGCCGTCAAAGCATTAACGGGTGCGCCTCAGACGGTGCATGAAGCATTGAATACAATTAAGCAAACAGTAGCGGCCCTTAGAGGTAAGCAGCCTAAGCTTCCAATAATGATTGATTTATCCGAGCTTCGAGGCTATCAGTATCATACCGGTATTGTGTTTTCTGCCTATGTTGAAGGGGTGGGTCATGCAGTAGCCAATGGTGGCCGTTATGATGGGATTGGTGCGCTATTTGGTCGCGACCGACCTGCAACAGGATTTACCATTAATGTGAATTCACTGTTAGATTCCATTGTTCAAAGAGAAGAACAGGAAAGTATTCTGGCGCCCTCGTTAACGGAAACAGAT
>CAKMZU010000024.1:14460-19103 GCA_929200485.1 uncultured Gammaproteobacteria bacterium
CGGCAGGTCATCGTGTGATTTATCAGTTAGGTGATGAAATTCCGAAGCACTGTACGAAGAAGTTGATCAAACAAGAAGGCTTGTGGCAAGTCACAGACCTTTAATCGAAAGAGAAGAAAAAAATGGCAAAGAGTGTTGTAGTTCTTGGGACGCAATGGGGAGATGAAGGAAAGGGAAAAATCGTTGATTTGCTTATGGAGCAATGCCGGTGGGTGACCCGTTATCAAGGTGGTCATAATGCGGGGCATACCTTGGTTATTGATGGCGAAAAAACTGTTTTGCATCTTATTCCATCTGGCGTTTTACGTGAGGGCGTAACCTGTTTGATTGGTAATGGCGTTGTTCTCTCCCCGGAAGCGTTATTTGTTGAAATTGAAAAATTGGAAAAGCAAGGTGTTCCTGTCCGTGAGCGGCTTAAAATTAGCCCATCCTGCCCATTGATTTTACCTGTGCATGTGGCACTCGATGTCGCTCGCGAAGTGGCCCGCGGCAATGATAAAATCGGTACCACTGGTCGTGGTATTGGCCCTGCCTATGAGGATAAGGTTTCTCGTCGAGGGGTGCGCGTTGGTGACCTTTTGGATGAGACGGCTTTTCGTGAAAAAGTGACAGCCTTAATGGAACATCATAATTTCTTATTGGAAAACTATTACAAGCAAAGCCCAGTCGATGTTGAAGAAACAATACAAAAAGCGCTTGAGATGAAAAAAGTCATCGCGCCGATGATTAGCGACGTCACGTCTACTTTGCATCAAGCACGAGAAAATGGCGAAAATATTTTATTTGAAGGTGCTCAGGGTACATTGTTGGATATTGATCTGGGGACTTATCCTTATGTGACCTCCTCAAACACAACGGCTGGTGGCGCTTCATCCGGTACTGGTGTTGGACCATTGTATTTGGATTACGTTTTAGGTATCACTAAGGCTTATACAACGCGAGTCGGTTCGGGGCCATTTCCCACCGAATTATTCTGCGATATTGGTAAACATCTAGGTGAAAAAGGTCATGAGTTCGGTGCAACTACGGGTCGTGAGCGTCGATGTGGCTGGCTGGATGCTATTGCCTTAAAGCACGCAGTTCGGATCAAAAGGGGTTCAGGTTTATGTTTAACAAAATTAGATGTGCTTGATGGCCTTGAAACCATTAACGTTTGCGTTGGTTATGAGTTGCCTGATGGCCAAGTCGTTGAAAATGTGGATGTGGCACTATTTGATCAAATTAAGCCTGTCTATAAAACATTGAAGGGCTGGGATGCGGTAACCTTTGGCGCTAAATCTTTAGATGCGTTGCCTCAAGAAGCATTAGATTATATTGCTTATATTGAATCTTTTGTCGGCATTCCGGTTGATATTGTTTCAACAGGGCCTGATCGATGCGAAACCATTATTAAACGGGATGTGTTCGCTTAATCTCACACTTTTTTACATTCTTGAATTATTCCACTTATCGCAGATACTCAAGTAAGTGGAATAATTTTCAAGGATGAATATCTATGGCTTCTTTTGTCAAGCCTCTTAGCTTCTTGCTGTTTTTCGCAGTATTTTTCTATTGTTATCAATCTATTGCTTCAGGCTCGAATGCTCAATCGGTTTCTATACGCCTGAATACAGGAGAAATCATCCAGGGAGAATTACTAAAAGATTCAACCAAGAGCATGTTGGTGAAGACTCTCTATGGCGAAATGACTATACCCAAGGAAAATGTTCAGCAAATAAGTTATTTGACAAAGTCGACTGTTGAAAAAACGAAACATTCTGATAGAGAGGTCGTTCAACCTGAACAAATGATTGATATCTGGTTTGACCCAACAGGTTATACTCTGGATGAAGGGGATTTTTATTTTAGTGTGCTTTCATGGGGTTTTGGCTATTCAGACAAGCTTCAAATTACAACTGCCTGGTATAAATATTTTGTTGGTGACTTGAATGTGCGGGCGAAATATCAAGTTTTTGAAAAGGGTACTTTCTCTAATGGCCAAGCGCTTGCTGTAGGGTTTCATTTACATACGGCTTCTCTTCCTGATAAGTATGAATTCAAATCCTATGAGCGAAAGGAGAAAGGTTACTATGATGACACCCAGGATAAGTTTATTGATAAAGAACGAACGATTACTCTAGAAGAATGGGTTCGCGTAGGCAGTGAAATGGATGATCACGGCCATTACGATAACGATAGTGGATTTGGCTTATGGGGAGAAGTTTTTGGTGCTTATACCTGGTCATTCCAACGAGAATCAGGCCAGCGTGTAAATATTACGGTGGGTGCCAGCGGCACGTATTATCCCGATACTGACTTTATGCCTAGAGTCTACATTGCAGCAGAAATGAACGTACATCAAAATATCAAGGTCATGGGTGAGTTGTTTTATGACCCGTACTATCAGCCGATGTATTATAGCCATGATGAAGACGTCGACATACCTGTTTTTCTGGATGTGGGTTTTATGACGAATAAGCTTTTCGGTTTAGATGATCTCTGGCTCGGCATTCATTTTCAAAAGCCCATTGTTTCGGGCTTTTATCGGTTTTAGAGGGTGAATAGTACTTTATTTAAGTGGCGGCCATTCAGACGGGTTTAATTGAGGGTTGAATGGTTGAGGATTTCTCAAAGATTTCATCTTGTCTATAGTAAATTCAAACTGGGGTAAGAAAAATTCCGCGTCGATAGATTCCATCATTAAATGCATTGGTGAGTTTCCGAAGAGATTTGTGTAAGTATCGCTAGCTCGATCAAATTCTTTACGGTTAAGCAACCTGTTGAGTGTATTTACATCCTTGACAAAAGTTTGTTCCAAAGCTGAGGAAGTTAGTGCTTTGTTTTTGCCCCAATTTTTTCTTGCTGATTTCAGAGCCTTGGGGTTATCTTTGTGTGCTGGTACGATTTCCGTTTCACCAATCCAGTATTCCATAGTCTGTTTGTCGGATAATGGGTATAAGAAAAAATTACCGTCTTTGTTTCGAATGACAACTAGCTGCTCATAAGTATAGGAAGACCTCTTTTGCTCTTTTTCTTCCTGTTTGGAGGATTGTTTGCCGCTGTGCGCAATTATCATTCCAACGATACCACATGATGATCCTTTGAATTGCTTGAAAAGCTCAGAAGCTGAAAAGGTTTTGTTAACAAGATCTCTTGGCTCTGCTGATCGAATATCGGTTTCAAAATTTTTTTCTCCTGAAAGGATAGTCAGAGATTTCTTTGCAATTGACCTGATAAAGCGTTTCCCTATAAAGCCATCGAAGTAGTCAGGGTAAATGCGATCAATATCTTCTTTTGTTAAGTATTCTGTATCAGGTAGACTAAGTGAGCTAAAGGGATAAAGAAGAAAAATAGCCAAAATATAAAAAGACCCAGGCCTGATTTTGTTGTATCTAATGCTAATCCACATACGAGCTACCTCTTTCAAAATATAAATACAAGTTTTATATGATAGAGATTTCCAATAGAAATAAGTTCATGTTTTTAAAAGTCTAAGCCTATTTAATTTATGAAATTTTCAGCTAAATATGAGTGTAAAACTTAAATTATGGGCCGCTTTTCGATCATTCAACTTTGCTGTTGCCATCTCAAAGTACGTGGGTACTTCTGTATCTGGATCGTAAAATCGGGCTTTGGCGTAGATTAAATTCGTTTCTTTATCGTGCTCATGGCCTGTGAAGCCAAAGCGGTTCCAGCTATCGCCTGTGTTTTTATTGGCTTGTGGATTACCCCAAGCATCGTAATGGTATCTTGCCTGCACTAGCCCATTGGCATTGGTGAGGTTAACGGTACTGTTTAAGGCATCCGATGGCATGATTCAGGCTTAATAATCGGTTGGGCCCATAGCTGTATTTGGCCTGTGTGATGCCGTTTTCATCATACTGGCGGATAATGGATTGGTCATCGTAGCTGATGTTGATTTTTAGGTTCGGTGATTAATGCCAGATTGCCATTGGCATCATAGTCATAGCTGCCCGTTTTAATGCCTGAATGCAGAATTTCTTTTAATCGATTGGCGGCATCATAAGTGTAGCTGTAATCCGTCGCTGGCAGGGTTTTGGTTTTTATTTGGCCATTTAACGTATAGGTGTAAGCTGTCACCTTGCCTTCGAAGGTTTCTGTCTCTAACTGATTACGCTCATCGTAGGTGTAGCGTGGTATAGCCTGATTGATCAGTCAATTCCACGTTGCCCATTGCATCATAGCGGTGAGTTACATAGGCATCATGATCCTGTTCGATATGAATCAGCTCATCTTTTTTACTGTATTGGTAGCTGTTGCGCGTGGCTGTTTGGATGTTTCGCCCTGCCTCCTGATAAATCAGTTCTTTGTTTTTGTTGCCATTGGCTTCAAAAAATAATCAAATATTCATGCCATGTCGAGATGCCCTTGCGATCAACCTGATGAATGAGGTTGTCGTTAAGATCATAGGCAAAGGTTTGGAATTTATCGTCTGGATCAGTGGTTTTTATCAGGCGATTAAAGCCATCATAGTCATGGGTTGTTGTATGGTTTTTAGGCGTAGACTGTTAGCATAAATAAAAGTTTCTGTATTGCCGCGTGTATCCCCTTATTTCAATCATCACACCAATGTGTGGAATCTTAGGTAACCTGAGCATAAATATTAACGATTGGTTAATTGGTATGGCTATTTAGCCATACTG